>CAUJKI010000346.1 GCA_963205015.1 Pseudomonadota bacterium | reverse complement strand
GCGAGCTCGGCGACATCGACGAGCAATGGAGCCCACAGATCGCGCTCGGCACGCCCATGCTGCTGCCCGAAACCTACGTGGCGGACCTGCAGGTCCGCCTCGGCCTCTACCGCCGCCTGGCGACACTCCGGACGCGCGAGGAGATCGACGCCTTTGCCGATGAGCTGATCGATCGCTTCGGGCCGCTCCCCGACGAGGTCGAGCATCTCCTCGACGTCATGGAGATCAAGGCGCTGTGCCGCCGCGCCGGCATTGCCGAGATCGATGCCGGCCCCAAGGGCGCGTCCATCCTCTTCCGCAAGGGCCAGTTCGCCAATGCGCAGGGGCTTGTGGCCTTCATCCAGGCATCGAAGGGCCTCCTGCGGCTCATGCCCGACCAGAAACTCGTCTTCAAGGCGGATTGGGAGGCACCGCCTGTGCGCCTCAAGGGCGTGCGCGGCCTCGTACAGGAACTCGCGAACGTGGCAGAGAGTGGCCGATAAGGCAGCCACACAGTTTCTCGCTTCCGCAGGATTGACAGGCACCCGCCGCTGGCGCTCCCTTCTCGTCCTTTCAGTCCAGCAGGGAGAGCGGCCATGGCTTTCATTACTGCCGATGTGGTGCCGAGCGACGACGATGAGCAACCCTTCAAAGTCGTCTTCATGCGCGGTGACGAGATCATCGCGGAGTGGCTTGTCGAGTCACAGGAGGAGGGCGAGGAACAGCTTCTCGAAACCATCCGCGAGCTCGGCGCCAGCGATGACGACGACGAGGACAAAGACGAGGATGAAGAAGAAGAAGACGACGAGGATGAGGACGAAGACGAGGATGATGACAACGACAAGCCAAAGCGGCGCTAAAGCCGCTTCACCTCGATACGCCCTCTGGTAGCTCTGCGCCGCCGGGGTCCTTGACCGGGGCGGCGCACCTCACTCCGCAGCGACCGCGAGCGAGCGCTTCCGATCCCTGATGCGCTGCTCGATGACTGGGCGGAAGTTGCGCAGAAGTCCCTGCACGGGCCATGCCGCCGCATCGCCGAGCGCGCAGATGGTGTGCCCTTCGACCTGCTTCGAGACATCGAACAGCAGGTCGATCTCCTCGATCTCGGCCTCGCCGTGCTCCATGCGCTCGAGCACGCGCCACATCCAGCCCGTACCCTCGCGGCACGGCGTGCACTGGCCGCAGCTCTCGTGCTTGTAGAAGTAGGCAATGCGTCGGATCGCGGCGATGATGTCCGTCGACTTGTCCATGACGATGATGGCTGCCGTACCCATGCCGCTCTTGAGCTTCGACAGCGAGTCGAAGTCCATCGTCAGGTCTTCGCAGGTCTCTTTCGTCAGACAGGGCATGGACGAGCCGCCGGGGATCACGGCAAGCAGGTTCTCCCAGCCGCCGCGCACGCCGCCGGCGTGCTTCTCGAGCAGCTCGCGCAACGGAATGCCCATCTCTTCCTCGACCACGCAGGGTCGCTCGACGTGGCCGGAGATCTGGAACAGCTTAGTGCCTGTATTGTTCGGCTTGCCGAGCCCAGCAAACCAGGTCGCGCCGCGCCGCAGGATGGTCGGCGCGACGGCGATCGATTCGACGTTGTTCACGGTCGTCGGCGCCCCGTAGAGGCCCGAGTTCGCCGGAAACGGGGGCTTCAGGCGCGGCTGGCCCTTCTTGCCCTCGAGGCTTTCGAGCAGCGCCGTCTCCTCGCCGCAGATGTAAGCACCCGCGCCATGGTGGACGTAGCACTCGAAGTCCCAGCCGTGGATGTTGTTCTTGCCGATGAGCTTGGCTTCGTAGGCCTCGTCGATGGCCGCCTGCAGGCGCTCGCGCTCGCGGATGAACTCGCCGCGCACGTAGATGTAACAAGCGTGCGCCCGCATCGCGAAGGAGGCAACCAGGCAGCCCTCAACCAGCAGGTGCGGATCGTGGCGCATGATCTCGCGATCCTTGCACGAGCCCGGCTCCGATTCGTCCGCATTCACGACGAGATAAGAGGGCCGCGGATCGTTCTTCGGCATGAAGGACCACTTGAGCCCCGTGGGGAAGCCCGCCCCGCCGCGTCCACGCAGGCCCGAGGCCTTCATCTCGTTGATTATGCCGTCGTGACCGAGATCGATCAGGGCCTTGGTGTTGTCCCAGGCGCCACGGGCGCGGGCGCCGGCAAGCCGCCAGTCATGGAAGCCGTAGAGGTTCGTGAAGATGCGGTCCTTGTCAGCGAGCATCATGTCCCCTTGCGTCTTCGCGGATCTTCAAGGGGCGCGAGGCCCCGGAATCTGGACCCGTTCTAGCAGCCTGAACGTTGTGACGCGAGGGCTGATCTGCCGCAGTGCTTGGCAGTTCTGGGCTGCATTACTCGGCGGCAGCGGGATATTCCCGTCCCTCTACGAGGGCCAGCGCAGTCCGCACGAGATCGGCCCCCGCCGTGGCCCGCGGGCCGTCCTCGGAGAGGAGGCGCCGGAAGGCACGGGCGCGCGGCTGACCGTGATAGAGCCCGAGAACATGACGGAGAACATTGTAGGGCCGGCCGCCCAGCGCCACGTGATGCTCGATGTACGGGATGAGCCGGCGCAGCACCTCTCCGCGCGTGATCACCGGCCGCGCATCCCCGAAAATCCGCCGATCGATCTCGGCGAGAATGAAGGGCGTGTGATAGGCCGCCCGGCCGAGCATCACGCCGTCGAATGTCTCGAGATGCAGCTCCGCCTCGTCGATCGAGCAGATGCCGCCATTGAGAACGATCGTCAGCTCGGGCCGCCGTGCCTTGAGCCGGGCAACGCGCGCATAGTCGAGCGGTGGGATTTCGCGATTCTCCTTGGGCGAGAGCCCCTTCAGCCAGGCCTTGCGCGCGTGCACGATGAACGTGTCGCAGCCCGCACTGGCGACCGTGTCGATGAAGCGGTCGAGATCAGCCTCACTGTCCTGATCGTCGATCCCGATGCGACACTTGACAGTAACCGGCGCGCGCACGGCGGCCCGCATGGCCGCGACGCAGTCCGCCACCAGCGCCGGCTCGGCCATGAGGCAAGCGCCGAAGCTGCCCACCTGCACACGATCGGACGGGCAGCCCACATTCAGATTGAT
Source organism: Pseudomonadota bacterium (assembly GCA_963205015.1). Classification (GTDB taxonomy): domain Bacteria; phylum Pseudomonadota; class Alphaproteobacteria; order Rhizobiales; family Hyphomicrobiaceae. The sequence continues at coordinate 17,765 of CAUJKI010000346.1, read as the reverse complement.
CTCGTCGTAGCCCCAGTCCTCGCCGATCCGCGCGGCCTGAGCGAGTCCGGTCGGGTCGGAACCCCCAAGTTGCAGCGCCACGGGATGCTCGGACGGGTCAAAGCCCAGGAGCTGTGCGCGCTTGCCATGGATCACCGCCGGCACCGTCAGCATTTCCGTATAGAGGCGCGCATGCGCCAACAGCAGACGGTGGACATACCGGCAATGCCGATCCGTCCAGTCCATCATGGGGGCAACACAGAACCTGTGGGTCGCAGTCTTCATGGCGCCCATATCGGCCATGAACGTCATTTCGGCAAGCCTGCGCGCGCCCTCGGCTCATGTCATAGTGTCTGCTGAACCTCCCCCATGCCGCGCCAGGAAGGCCCGTCCGTATGAGAACCAATCGTACCGCTGCCACCCTCGCCGAACTTCTCGGCGGCCCCCAGGCCCTCGTCCTCCCCGGCGCCTATGACCCATTGAGCGCGAAGCTGGTCGAGGAAGCCGGCTTCGGCGCGGTCTACGTCGGCAGCTACGCCGCCGCCGCCGCGGGCCATGGTCTCCCCGATGTCGGCGCCCTCACGCTGGATGAGATCGTTCGCCATACGAGAGCGGTCGTCGATGCTGTCAGCGTTCCCGTCGTCGCTGATGCCGAGGGCGGCTTCTTTGAGCCGGGCAATATCTGGCGCACGATCGATGCTTTCGAGCGCGCAGGCGTCACCGCCATCCACATCGAGGACCACGCCGGCGGCAAGCATACGACGCTGCCGCAGTCGCTCATCCCGCTCGGTGCCATGACGCAGAAGCTACGTGCCGCACTCGACGCGCGGCGATCGAAGGATCTCGCCATCATCGCGCGCACGGACGCGATCTGGGCGACGAAAAACCTCGACGAGGCGATCGCGCGTCTCAAGGCCTTCGAGGACGTCGGCGTCGACTATCTCTTTCCGACTGGCGCAACGCCCGACATGCTGCGGCGCATTCGCACGCACGTCCGCACGAAGATCATCACCATCAACCTGCCGAGCGTGCCCAATCCCTCGGACTGGAACGGCACGGCCGATCTCGTCATCGACTATGGCTTCTGCCTCCGGGCCGCAACGAAGGCGCTTCAGGAGAGCCTGAAGCTCGCGAAGGCCCGCAGGCCCGAAGCGTTCGGCCCCGATCACCTCGAGAGCGAGGCTGCCTTCGAGGCGCGGCTCGGCTATGCCGATTTCACGCGTCGCGCCGAGAAGTATCAGTAGCGAGCCATGCCCTATCCTCCCGAGCGCATCGTTTGCCTGACCGAAGAAACCGTCGAGACGCTCTATCTCCTTGGTGAGGACGCACGCATCGTCGGCGTCTCGGGTTATGCCGTCAGGCCCGCGCGCGTACGGCGCGAGAAGCCGCGCGTCTCGGCCTTCATCAGCGCCGACATCCCCAAGATCCTCGCGCTCAAGCCCGATCTCGTCCTCACGTTCTCCGATCTTCAGGCGGACATCGTGGCGGGCCTCATTCGCGAAGGCGTGGCTGTGCACGCCTTCAATCAGCGTACGGTCGCCGGCATTCTGGACATGATCCGTCTGCTCGCGGCCGTGGTGCGCGCGCCCGCCAAAGGAGAGGCGCTGGTATCGCAGCTCGAAGCACGCCTCGAAACAGCCGCACGTCAGGCCGCTGCGCTCCCCCGCCGACCGCAGGTCTACTTCGAGGAATGGAACGAGCCGATGATCAGCGGCATCGGCTGGGTCTCGGAGCTGATCACCATTGCCGGCGGCAACGATATTTTTGCGAGGCTCGCGGAGCGCAAATCCGCCAAGGAGCGCATCGTTACGGCCGAGGCGGTGATCGCCGCTGCGCCGGACATCATCCTCGGCTCATGGTGCGGCAAGAGATTTCGCCCCGAGCAGGTGTGCGCACGGCCGGGCTTCGACGCCATTCCGGCCGTGCGCGACCATGCGCTTCATGAAATCAAGTCGCCGATCATCCTTCAGCCGGGACCGGCAGCCCTGACCGATGGGCTCGATGCGATCGTCACCCACATCCGCAATTGGGCGGCAACGTCGTCCTGACGCTCGCGCCTACTCGGCCGCGATCAGCATTGGCGCCTTGCGGCGCGCCTGCGCGGCGATACTGGCGGTCCGCTCAGCCTCCTCGATCTCGGCCTCCGCAATGGCTTTCGCCAGCGCCGTGTGGAGCGCCTTAGCTGCATCGAGCGTCAGCTCGACCGCAGCCCGCGCCCCGGGCGGCAGGTCCGTATTGATGAAGTCGAGGGTGATGACGTCACCGAGGAGCGCGTGGCGCGCATGGTCATAGGCGACGACGGAATGCGTCACCGGAAACCAGTCGCCATCGGCCTTGGCCATACCCTCTGCGGGCGCAATCTCAACGATCGATGTGCACATGCTCGTCACCTCGCCAGATGCTTGCCGAAGAACGCGAAGACCTTCTTCCAGCCATCGAGGGCCTGATCCACGCGATAGAGCGGCCGGTGATAATAGAAAATGCCGTGTCCCGCGCCATCGTAGCGATGGAACTCGTAGTCCTTGCCGTGCTTCTTGAGCTCGGCCTCGTGCTGGTCCACCTGCTCCGGACTCGGCGCGCGGTCTTCGTTGCCAAAGATGCCGAGGAGCGGGCACGACAGATCCTTGGTGAGATCGATCGGCGCGACCGGGGTCTTGTCGTTGAGATCTTCCTTGGGCATGACCACGCGGCCCCCCCAGAGATCGACGCAAGCATCCACATCCTTCTTCCGGCAGGCGTAGAGGAAGGCGTGGCGGCCGCCGGAGCAGGAACCGAAGATGCCGACCTTGCCGTTGTGGCCCGGCTGCGCACGGATCCACTTCACGGCAGCTTCCGTATCGCCCACGACCTGCGCATCCGGCACGCCACCCTCGGCGCGCACTTTCGCGGCGACGTCGTCGGGATCGCCCTGGCCATTGCGCTCGTAGAGGTTCGCGCAGATGGCGAGATAGCCATAGTGGGCGAACTTGCGCGTCATTTCGATATAGAGCTCACTCCACCCGGGAAGATGATGCACGAGCACGACGCCCGGGAAAGGCCCCGGCCCTTCCGGGCGCGCCGTATAAGCCGTTATCGTATCGCCCTTATCGCCTTTGAGCTTGATGAGCTCCACGGTCATGCCGCGGTATGGCATTACGCGTCCTCCTTGCTTGGCTTGCCGCATGATGGTTCGGACGGATGTTAGTTTGCCGACCGCAAGGACGCCAGCCCGCACACCTAATGTGCGGGAGAGCTGGCCGTCTCGCCGATCTCCGGCATGTAGCCTCGCGCCGTGAGGACGTGGAAGCGGGTCACCAGAAGCACGGCAAAGGCCATGATACCGACGGTCAAGCCGATCCACACCCCGACAGCGCCGAGGCCCGCCCGGAAGCCGAGCCACCAGCAACCCGTAAAGCCGATCACCCAGAAGCTGAGCGTCGCAAAGAGCAGCGGCACGCGCGTGTCATTGAGTCCGCGCAATGCCCCGGCTGCAACCGTCTGCAGGCCATCAGCAATGAAGAAGAACATGCCGACCAGCAGCAGTGTCGCCGTGAGATGGAACGTCGCCGCGGTCTCCGGCGTCTGAGCGCCGAGGAACAGAACGGGCAGCACATCGCGGCCAAGAGCGACGAAGCTCGTCATGATCGCCATGAAACTCGCGCCGAGCACCAGCGCCGCAAAGCCCGCGCGCCGCAAAGCTGCCGCGTCACGACGGCCGACGGCATGGCCGACGCGCACTGTCGCCGCAATGGAAATGCCGAACGGCACCATGAACAGCACGGCCGCGATCTGCAGCGCGATCTGATGTGCGGCGAGCGCCGTCGTGCCGATCGTACCCATGAGGAGTGCCGCCGCAGCGAATACGCCGAACTCCAGAAGATACGCGCCCGAAATCGGCAGACCGATCACGAGCAGCTTGCGGAAGACCGGTGCATCGAAACGCCAGAAGCGCCCGAGGACACGATATTTCCTGAAAGGGTGCTGCGTGACGCACCAGACGAGCGCCACGGCGCACATGGCGATGTTGACGATCGTCGTCGCAATGCCAGCGCCGAGCAGATCGAGGCGCGGCAGTCCGAGCTCGCCATAGATGAGTGCCCACGCGAGCAGGAGGTTGGCGGGGATCGCGACGAGCGTGATCCAGAGCGCGGGCTCCGGCCGGTTCACCGCGCCCATGAAACCGCGGATGGCCATGAACACCCACGCCGGGATCAGACACCAGCCGAGACCCAGGAGATAACGGCCCGCAAGCGCGGCATTCTCCGGCGTCTGGCCGAGCGCCTCGAGAATGTCCGTGCCCCAGAACTGAAGGGCCGTCAGCGGTACGCCGGCAAGCACCGACGCCCACATGCCGACGCGCAGCGCGCGCCTGACGCCCCGGGGATCGCGCGCGCCAAAGGCCTGCGCGGCGAGCGGCGCCACGGCGGCGACGAGGCCCATGCCGAGCGTGAACGCCGCAAAGAGGACCGTATGCGCGAGCGCTGCCGCCGCCACGATCCCGGCGCCGAGCCGTCCGAGCAGCATGAGGTCCGTCGTCATCATGGCAATCTGGCCGAGCTGCGTCAGCGCAATAGGTGTCGCGAGCCGGACCGTATCGGTCAGCTCGGTACGCCAGAGGCTGAGCGGAGGCGCCGGGGCGGCGCCCGCAGAAAGAACTCGGTCATGAAGGGACATGCCGGGTATTTAGGCAGTTTCCGTGGGAATGGAAGGAGGAAAAGGGTTCCGCACGAAAGCGTGAGCCCGCCGTTGCCGGCAAAGCTCAGGGCTCGCCGCAGAGCTTGCGCGCTGTCTGGAACATTGGAAGAGTGCGAATCTCATCATCGCCAGGGCAGGAGCGCACAGAGATGATCGACATCAGACGAATTATCACGATGCGCGACGTCATCCACAGCGAGATGGGGCAGCCGTTGGCAAGGCCGATCACGCGAGCGGTCGGGTTGGTGGTCATCGCCAATCCATTTGCCGGCAGGTTCTCGGAAGACATCCGCTCACTCTACCCTGTCGGGCGCGCCATCGGAGAAAGGCTCTCCGGCGACCTGCGCGCCCTGCTGGGCGGCCCAGCCGTCGCTTACGGCAAGGCCGCACTCGTCGGAGCCAATGGAGAGAAAGAGCATGGGGGTGCCTGCATTCATCCAATGCTCGGGCGGCCCATGCGGGAAGCTGTAGGCGGCGGCAAGGCGCTCATCCCCTCGAATGTCAAAGTCGCGGGCGTCGGCGCGAGCATCGATGTGCCTATAGGCCACAAGGACGATGTCTGGTCGTTCGATCACTTCGACACGATAACTGTCGCCGTCGACGACGCACCACGCGCAGACGAGATCATTGTGGCACTGGTCCTGGCCGATGGCGGCCGGCCCTTCCCACGATGCGGCAGCAGCCCCGTCTGATCCTTCGCCCACCGGTCAATTGTCGTCGATGCGTACGCGGGTCGCGAGAATGTCGCACATCTCGCGGACGTGCTCCGCCGTGTCGAGCGTATCGACCAGCGTGATGAGACGATCGCGATCCCCATCACTCAGGAGCCCCCGAACGTTTCCGGCGAACTTGCGCCGCACCTCGTCGGCCCCGACGTCGCTATCGGCACTGCCGCGACGGTAAAGAATCTCGTGATCGAACGTGCGCCCATCCATCGTCGTGACTTTCATGCGGCAGGCGTGACGGAAGCGGTGTCCCATGGCCTCCAGCTCCGCGTCCTCACGGATCGTGATGCGCGGAATGAAACCGAGAAGTGCGGGATCCTGCATGCGCTGCGGCGTGTAGTCCGCGACCGTCACATCACCGCCCGTGGCCATCGCGGCGAGGCCATAGAACATATTCATCTGCGCGGCCGTGACGCCTGCATCACGATAGGTCCAGGCCGTGTGCACGAACGTCATATGTCCGCAGCCGACATCGACCGCGCGGATATCGTTCGCGACAAGCCGGTGTGCGCTCATGATGTGGCGCAGGGCATCGAGCGATGTGTGGATGCTGGTGACATTGGGATAGAGCTTGAAGCCGACGCGCTGGGTTTCCCATTCGCTTCCCAGGCCCTCCGTCAGACGCCTCACGTTCGGCTCGCGCGCGTACGCGCTAAGGAACCCGCCGTAGCCCGCCTCGACGACATCGGAGATGCCGGTGAAACCACGCTTGGCGAGTTCCGCCGCATAGACGCCACCCTCGGCTGCGCGCCCCGCGTGCAGCCGCTTGACCATGGCGCCTTCCTGCGCCGCCATCAGGCCCGCAGCCATTGAGCCGCCGATGCCGAGTGCGTTCTGCATGGCCTCGGCGTCGAGCGCGAGGAGTCGGCCTGCGGTTGCCGTCGCGACGAACGCGCCGCTCGTCCCTTGCGGATGAAAGCCATTGAGGAAGAGTTTCGTCGTCGCCGCATTGCCAATACGCGTGCCGATCTCGCATCCCGCGACGATCGCCGTCAGCAGGTCACGCCCGCTCACATAGGGCTGTCCCTCGGCATAGCCGATCGTGATCGGCGTCGTCAGCGAATTCGGATGGACGACCGACTCGGTGTGGATGTCGTCCATCTCGAAGGCGTGTCCGGCCGTGGCATTGGCGAGCGCCGCCTGCGACCACGAACCCTTGTGGCGCGTCGCGAAGATCGTCGCGACCGGCTTCGCGCCCTGCGCGCGCACCATGGACTGGACGTGCCGCGTCCATGGCAGGGTCGCGCCATAGAGACAGACGCCGATGCCATCGAGCAGACTCAGCTTCACGCGCGCGATGACCGCCGCCGGAATACGCTCGAAGGTCAGTGCGCTGGCAAAGGCCGCGAGATCCGCCGTAGCGTTTTCCTGAAGCGGGGGTAGCGATGCGCTCACGGGCTTTTCCATCCGGCTTTCCGGCCCGATCCACGCCGGGCTCGCGAAGTGGAAAACCCTATCGTATCGCTACCGCCTATGTCACTTCCTGCAGGATGCACTGCGCACAGCACCTGGCCGTTGCGCGCAAAGGGTCACGAGAGTCGCCGCTTGCGCGGCACATATTGCGCTCGCCGCCCCTTCATCACGACAAGCTCACGCACCATGGCGTCGACTATCGCGTTCATCGGCAACCAGCGCTCACCTGCAGCGCGAATGGCTTCCTGCAGGAGTGCGCGCACTTCAGCCACGTCCTGCTCATGGATCTCAGCGATCGCGGCGGCCTCATCATCCGTCATGCTCATGGCCTCCGCCCCAGGCCGGAAACGGATCGGGAAGTTGGCGCCACGCCCTGGTTTCAATGGTTCCTGACTGGGGCATCGCGAGCAGGCAACCATCCAATGCCGTTCGGATCGCGGCTTCATCCATGTCACGCGTCCCGATGAAGACGATCTCCTGCTTGCGGTCGCCGAATGGCTCGCTCCATCGCCGCCTGATCATGGCCACATGCTCAGGCTCTTGCGGCCAGCGTTCCTTCGGCACGGCCGCCCACCAGAGGCCTGCGGCGTTGTGACGGACGAGCGCGCCGGCCATGCTCACTTCGCCGCACCATTCGGGCCTTGTCGCTATCCAGAAGAAACCCTTGGCGCGCACGACATTCGGCCACGTCCGATTGAAGAATGCGTGCAGCTTTGCGGGATCGAACGGCGCGCGCGCCCGATAGACGAAGCTACGGATGCCGTACTCCTCCGTCTCAGGCACATGGTCCTTGAAGCCATTTAACTCCTTGAACCAGAGCGGATGGCGGTGCGCCTGCTCGAAGTCGAAACGACCGGTGTCGAGGATCTCGCCAAGCGGCGCCCGCCCCTCGACCGTCTCGATAATCCGCGCACTCGCATTGAGCGCGCGAACGATCATGCGCGCGGCCTCGACCTGCCGCGGCGTCGCGACATCGAGCTTGTTGAGCACCACGACATCGGCAAACTCGATCTGCTCGACGAGCAGGTTCACAAGCGGGCGATCGTCGTCCTCGCCAAGTGCCTGCCCTCGATCGGCGAGAAAGTCCGTCGAGGCATAGTCCTTCAGCAGATTGGCCGCATCGACGACGGTCACCATCGTATCGAGACGCGCGAGATCTCCGAGGCTTGCGCCGTTCTCGTCGCGGAAATCGAAGGTGGCGGCGACCGGCAGCGGCTCGGAGATGCCTGTCGACTCGATCAGCAGGTAGTCGAAGCGCCCTTCCCCCGCGAGCCGACGCACTTCCTTCAAAAGATCGTCGCGCAGCGTGCAGCAGATGCAGCCGTTGGACATCTCGACGAGCGCCTCGTCGGTTCGTGAGAGATTGGCCCCGCCATCCCGCACCAGTTCCGCGTCGATATTCACGTCGCTCATGTCATTGACGATGACCGCGACCTTCCGCCCTTCCCGATTGTGCAGCACGTGATTGAGCAGCGTCGTCTTCCCCGCGCCCAGGAACCCGGAGAGCACGGTGACCGGCAATCGACGGTCCGGCCGCGCGCCGCCTCGCGATAAGTGCTGCATAAGTTGTTGATCCATAAGTCTCCTCGGCTCCCAATCCACCACATATGCGTAATGTTATACTATTACATTCATTCCGTCGAGCTTGAATGAGAAGGAGTCCAGGGATGGCGGGGCGGGGTTGTTGGGACGGGCGCGCCCGTGCAGTCTGGTGCAAGACAAACTCGGGCGGAGGACGCGCGGATGCCGGAAATGGGCCTCAAGGACAAAGTCGCGATCGTAACGGGAGCGGGATCGCGCGCGCCGGGCATCGGCAATGGGCGCGCGGCCGCCATCCTGCTCGCGCGCGAGGGCTGCAAGGTCGCGCTGCTCGATGCGACGAGGGAGCTCGGCGAGGCCACGAAGGAGATGATCGCCGCGGAAGGCGGCACGTCGATGGTCGTCGTCGGAGATGTTGCCGATCAGAAGTCCTGTGCCGCAGCCGTCGGCAAAATTGTCGATGCCTGGGGCCGCGTGGACGTGCTCGTGAACAACGTCGGCATCGGCGGACCGATGGGCAATGCCGTCGACACCAACGCCGAGGCCTGGGATGCCGCCATGCGCATCAATGTCACCTCGATGATGCTCATGGCCAAGTACGCCATCCCCGAAATGCGCAAACAGGGCGGCGGCTCGATCATCAACATCTCGTCGATCGACGGCCTCAAGGGTGGCAATCCGAGCCTGTTCTATTCCGCCTCCAAGGGTGCGGTCGTGAACATGACGCGCTCGATGGCCGCCCATCACGGCCCCGAGGGCATCCGCGTGAACTGCATAGCGCCGGGCTATGTCTACACGCCCATGGTCTTTGCCCAGGGCATGGAGCCCGAGCTACGCGAGGCGCGCCGCAAAAACACGCTCCTGCAGACCGAAGGCACCGGTTGGGATATCGGCAAGGGCGTCGTCTATCTTGCCTCCGAGCAGGCGCGCTGGGTCTCCGGCATCATCCTCTCGATCGACGCGGGCTCGATGGCCGGCACGGTCGGCAATACCACGCCGGTCAAGGCCTTCGATTGACAGGCATCCGCCCGAGGTGCTGTCCTCACGCAGCAATCGCCTAGCTCCGCCGCCCCCGAGGGTCGGCCATATCACCTGCCCAATTGGCAATACTGAGTTTTCAAGACCATTATTTCCGTGCCGAGGCGTCCATGCGAACTCTCCGTGAGGTCACAACACGCAGTTTGATCGTCGCCTACAAGGAGGATGTCTCCGAACTCGAAGCTCAACTGACGGCCAATGACCTTCGGCCTACCGTCCTGCGCGGCGTGTACACGCCCGATGAGCTGCGGCTCCCGGCCAATACCCGCACATTCATGAACCATCGCAACGCATGGCGCATCGCCGCTTCGAATCCCGGCTACACGCTTATCTGCGAGGCCGACTTCGTGCCCTGCCAAAGCATCGGGACACTTCCGGTGTTCTGGCCGCTCGATCGTCCCCTTGCGTGGGGCTACCTCTACCAGGGCAGTCCGCGCCTGCTCAGCCTGGTCGGCTCGGAGCCTTACCTCCGCGGGCAATGCGCGCCACTCGTAGCCTACATCGTGAATGCACAGGTGGCAGAAGTCATGCTGCGCTTCTTCGAGCACGCGATGGCCGCGCACAGCGATGGAGCCTATTTCACGTTCGATGCCCATTTGCAGTGGTGGGTCATGGGCGAGGGAGCCGAGGCTTATATTCCCCCGCGTCACTACGGCGAGCACGGCGGTACTCCAAATACCGAGCACAGGATGCGCGGCCGTCTGTCGAGAAATGGGCGGCATCGCGCGGACAATCTGGCGAGACCTCTTGCCTTTCTGCCCCAGTACGCCGCAGGCAGCCGCCACGCCTATTGGCGAGAGCGCGTCGAAGCTCGTGCCTACGGCTGGGCTCGGCTGTTGAGTGGCCGCTGGATCGTGGATACGAACGCATACACGCGCGACATGACCCGGACGGCCCGCATGTACCTCATCGGCGCAAGACGCCTGCTGCCGAATTTTGCCCGAGCCCGCATTCCCAGCACACCAGCCTCGCCAAGGGCCAGGTAGCGTCCCATCTTCGGAAACATCAGAATGTCGCCCGCATGATCGCCTCACCAGCCCGAAGCGGCAACGAGCCGGTCCAAGCGGCGCCAGAGGATAAGTAGCGGTCAACGATCCAATCAGAACAGGGCGGAGACGAACAATGAAGGTTGCAAAACTCGAAACGCTCTCCTGCGACGCCGGATGGCGCAACTACCACTTCGTCAAGATCACGACCGATACCGGTATCGTCGGCTGGAGCGAGTTCGACGAGGGCTTCGGCGCGCCGGGCCTCAGCGCCGCCATCCAGCGCATGGCGCCCCGCGTCGTCGGCCAGAATGCCCATGACCACGAGCGCATCTATCAGGAGCTCTACGCGATCACGCGTCCGGCAGCGGGCGGCGTCGTCGCTCTCGCACTCGGCGCGATCGAGAATGCGCTGCTCGATGCCAAGGCCAAGAGCCTCGGCGTTCCCTGCTACGAGCTGCTCGGCGGCAAGGTTCGCGACCGCATTCGCGTGTACTGGTCGCACTGCGCGACGTGGCGGATCAATCATCCGACCTACTACAAACCTGAGATCACCGATCTCGATGGGGTCAAGAGCCTCGGCCGCGAGGTGCGCGAGAAAGGCTTCACCGCCTGCAAGACAAACATCTTTCTCTATGAGGGCCAGAAGAACCCCAAGGGCTATCGGCCGGGCTTCGGCTCACCCAACCAACCCGCGCTCAACGTCGAGCGCAACGTGCTGCGCAATCTGCGCATGCATCTGGAAGCGCTGCGCGACGGCGTCGGCCCCGACGTCGACATCCTGCTCGACCTGAACTTCAACGCCAAGACCGAGGGCTACCTCAAGATCCTGCGCGAGATCGCCGACCTCGACATGTTCTGGATCGAAATCGACAGCTACAGTCCTGAGGCGCTCGGCTATATCCGTCGCCAGAGCCCGCATCCAATCTCGTCTTGCGAGACCCTGCTCGGCGTTCGCGAGTTCCTGCCCTATTTCCGCGAGCAGGCCATGGATGTCGCGATCATCGATACGCCGTGGAACGGTGTGTGGCAGTCCATGAAAATCGCCAATCTCGCCGAAGCGCACGAGGTCAATGTCGCTCCACACAACTTCTATGGCCATCTCTGCACGATGATGAACGCGCATTTCTCGGCCTGCGTGCCGAACCTGCGCATCATGGAGACGGACATCGACCGGCTCGCGTGGGATCACGAGCTTTTCACGCACGTCCCCGAATTCCAGGACGGCCATCTCGTTCTGCCCGACCGCCCTGGCTGGGGCACGGAGCCGAACGAGGCCGGACTCGCCGCACACCCGCCGAAGAACAACGCCGGGCTGCTCAACTATGGTACCCGCAAGAGCTGAGCGATATCCGTCATCGAGGTGCTGCCGATCTCCACGTCAGATCAGCCGCATGAGAATCGGGAGATAGCCTTCGGCTTGGATATACTCGATCGTCTCGATGATCGGGAATGCGGCGAGGAAGAGCATCCCGTCGAGGAGCGTCCGCTTGAGCGCCTTCGGCGAGAAGTGCGTCTCCGGACCCTCGCGATAAAGGGAGATATCGGGCCAGAACAACGGCGTCTGCCGGGCATAGCGCTCATGCTCGGCGCCGAACACGGTCGCCAGATACGCCGCCTCCTTGCTCGCTGTCGTGATCAGGACTGCGTACGTGAGGAGGCCGAGCAAGAGAGATACGAGCAAGGACCCATACATCAGCCCGATGCCGATCGCACCGATCGTGGAGAAGAAGTAAAGCGGGTTTCGCGTGATCGAATAGGGCCCGACGGTCACCAACTCGTGGTTCTTCTTGGAGCCGACATAGAGAATGCTCCACATCCGCCCGATGATACAGAAAAAGACCAGGCAGATGCCCGCGATCTCGATGAACTCGTGGGCTGCGCCCTGCCAGGCCGGGCCTGTCAGAAAGAAGGCAGGGAGTAGGGCGATCGCACCTGTCTGGACGATCTGAATGCGCGTGCGCTGGCGAACGGGCTCGAGCCTCATGGTCCCCCCGAGACAAGAAATGATCACAATCCGCTGTGCTTCGATTGCAGCAATTTGAAGGCACGGCCTACCGGAACCGTGCACCGGTTGCTCATGCCGCATCGTGGAAGATGATGCCAAGCGTGTGGCGACGGCCGCTCAGCACCTCGCTCACACCATGGCGGAGATTGACGCGATACGTGCCGCGCGTACCCCGCACCGGGCGGTGATGCACGGCAAACACCACCGCATCACCTTCACCGAGCGGCACGACGGACGCCCGTGACTGCATGCGCGGCCGCTGCTCGGTGATCACGAACTCGCCGCCCGTGAAATCGCGCCCCGGAGCAGCCAGCAGGATTGCCACCTGCAAAGGAAACACGTGCGCGCCGTAGAGGTCCTGATGCAGGCAGTTGTAATCCCCTGGGACGTACTGCAGCAGCAGCGGCGTCGGCCGCGCCTGCCCGGCCGCATGACAGCGCTCGAGGAAAGCCGCGTGTTCGGCCGGAAAGCGCTCCTCCATCCCCATGTCCGCGTTCCAACGGTTCGCGATCTCGGCGAGGTGCGGATAGAGCGACGCGCGCAGCCCCGCGATCGGCACGGGCAGGGGATAGGCGAAATACTTGTATTCACCGCGTCCGAAGCCATGCCGCGCCATGTGGATATGGCTGCGGAAGCGGCTATCGTCGGGGTACATGGCCGCCACTTCCCGGCACTGCTCCGGCGCAAGCAGGCGCGGGAGCACCGCGAAGCCTCGTGCGTCGAGGCTGTCGCCGAGGGCGGCCCAGTCGATCGGGGCCGGTGCAGAAGCGTCTGGCCGCCTTGCGGCGCTTGTCCGGCTCACGACTGCGTCTCCCGCGCGATGAGCTGGCGCTTGCGCTCGATACCCCAACGGTAGCCCGCGAGCGCACCGTTATTGCGCACGACGCGGTGGCAGGGGATCGCGACTGCAATGCGGTTCGCGGCACAGGCTGCCGCCACCGCGCGCGCGGCCTTCGGCAGACCGATGCGCTCGGCAAGCTCGGCGTAGCTTACGGTCGTACCGGCAGGGATCTCGCGCAGGGCCTGCCATACGCGATGCTGGAAGGCCGTCCCCCGTACGTCCAGCGGCAGGTCGAAGCTGGTGCCCGGCGCCTCGATGAGCGCAATGGCCTTGGCGACGACTTTCTCGAACTTGCGATCGCCGCCGATCAGCTCCGCCTTCGGAAATCGCGCCTCGAGATCGTGCACAAGCATCTCAGGATCATCGCCGAGCAGAATGGCCGCGATACCTTTGGCACTCGCCGCAACCAGGATTGCGCCGAGCGAGCACTGAGCGACGGCAAAGCGCAGCTGCATGTCCTTGCCGCCTGTGCGGAACGTCGTCGGTGTCATACCCAGAACCTCGTCCGCATTGGCATAGAAACGGCCGCTCGAATTGAATCCGGCCTCGTGAATGGCTTCGGTCACGCTGGCGCTCCTTTTAAGATTGTCGCGCACGCGCTTCTGGCGGTGGGCGATTGCGTAGGCCTTGGGCGTCAGGCCCGTAACGGTCTTGAAGACCCGGTGGAAGTGATAAGCGCTGAGACCGACAGAGGCGGCGAGCGTCTCCAGCGTCGGTGGCTCCTCGGCCCCTTCGATCAGGCGGCACGCCTCGGCCACCATTTGCGCGTGCTCGTCATCGAGAGACGACGCATTGGGCTTGCAGCGCTTGCAAGGGCGGAACCCTGCTGCTTCCGCAGCCGCGCAGGAAGCATGAAAGGCCATGTTCTCGCGGCGTGCGTGCCGCGACGGGCAAGAGGGCCGGCAATAGATGCCGGTCGTCGCCACGGAATAGACGAACGTACCATCGAAGGCCTTGTCCCGTGCCGCCACGGCGGCATAGCAACGGTCCTCGTCGAGGCTTCCCGGCCGCCGGTGGCTCAGCATGTGTCTGGACGTCATCTGCGTGTTCTTTCTGGCTTCCATGCTTGGAAAGATAGGCGCCTTGGCCCACCCCTGCACTCCGATCCTTGCTTTCAAATCCGGATCCTCGGCTTTGCGGCGCGCGCAACCCAACCCGACCGAACGTGCGGACCTGCAATGGATTGACGGCCGGCCGCTTCCTGCCCCCAATGGGCGCGGGGTCTCCGATGCTGCACATTCCTGCCGAGGAACGATCATGCTACCTCGCCTCATTTTCTATCCGACAGCCGCCTTTCTGCTGGCTTTCTTCGCGAACTCCGCGACAGCCCAGGAGTCGACCCTCATCTCGTTGCAAACCCCGCGCGGCGCGAAGCAGGCGTTCATCCTGATCAAGCCGCAGAACCCCGTGGCAGCGGTAATCCTGTTCGCGGGCGGCCACGGCGCGCTGGGCCTGAAGAGCGCCACGACCATGGCATGGGGCGCGCAGAACTTTCTGGTGCGGACACGAGATCAGTTCGCAAGCCAGGGCTTCATGGTTGCCGTCGCCGATGCTCCTTCCGACCATCAGGGTGCGCGCGGCATGAATGCCGTCTTCCGCATGAGCAGTGCCCACGCGAACGACATCGGTGCGATCGTCAGCTACCTCAAGAAGCAGGCAAACGTGCCGGTCTGGCTGGTCGGGACGAGCATGGGCACCTTCTCCGCCGCCGGCGGTGGCCTCGACCTCAAGACGATCGATGGCGTCGTTCTGACATCGACGATCACGCGTTCGCATCCGAATTGGAACATCCGTCAGAGCCACCCTCATGGCGTGGCCAGCATGCGCCTTTCCGCCATCACGGCGCCGACGCTGATCGTTTCGCACCGCAACGACGGTTGCGACATCACCCCTGCGTCGGACGCGCCGAAACTGACCAAGGCGCTCACCAAGTCGCGGAAAGTCGACGTCGTGCTGCTCGACGGCGGCAACGCGCCGAAGTCGGAGCCCTGCCAAGCCTTGGCGCAGCACGGCTTTTACGGCATCGAGGATCGGGCCGTCGCCCGCATTGCGCAGTTCATCAAGGCCAACTGACGCACCGGCGGATGACCGATCCGCACTACCGCAGCAGCGCCGCGCCCGCTCCGAGTGCACGCAGCTTGCCGGCCGCGATCGCACGCGGCAAAGGCGCCATGCCGCAGTTCGTGCAGGCCTGGATCCGTTCGGCATCGGCGTGCTTCAACGCCTGCCTGAGGGTGGCCGCGACCTCCTCCGGCGTCTCGATCTTGTTCGATGCGACGTCGATCGCCCCGACGAGGATGGTCTTGTCGGAAAGATGCGAGATCAGCGAGATCGGCACCTTTGAGCCGGCGCATTCGAGCGAGACCTGCTGAATTTTGGATCGATTCAGCGCCGGAAAGATCTCCTCGTACTGCCGCCACTCGCCGCCAAGCGTCTCCTTCCACTTGACGTTGGCCTCGATGCCGTAGCCATAGCAGATGTGGACGGCGGTCGCGCACTTGAGGCCGGCCGCGGCCGCCTCGAGCGCCGCAATGCCCCAATCCTTCACGTCATTCATGAAGACATTGAAGGCCGGCTCGTCGAACTGGATGACGTCGGCGCCGAGGGCCTCGAGCTCGCGCGCCTCGGCGTTGAGAACTTTAGCGAAGGCCATGGCCATGTCGGCGCGGCGGCCGTAGTGCGCATCCGCGATGGTATCGCAGATGGTCATCGGGCCGGGCAGGGTGAATTTCAACTGTCGCTTCGTATGGGCGCGCGTAAAGCGGACATCCTCGCTGTGCACGGCATTCCTGCGCGTGACCGGACCGGTCACCGTCGGCACCTCGACGATATAGCGATTATCGCGGATGCCCATGCGGGTCTTCTTCTGCCAGTCGATCCCGCCGACGTGCTCGAGAAAACCGTGCACGAAGTGGATGCGAAACTGCTCGCCGTCGGAGACGACGTCGATGCCGGCATCCTCCTGCAGCTTGAGCCACACGAGCACGGCATCTTCCTGCGCGCGCCGGAGGGCCTCGCCCTCGTGCCGCCAGGCTCCCCAGAGTTTTTCCGGCTCCGCGAGCCATGCGGGTTTCGGCAGGCTACCGGCGATCGTAGCCGGGAACAGCAGGCGGGCCATTTCAGTCTCCTCCCAAATGTTTTGTTGGCATCCCGCTGAAGCCGGGCGCTGCAAAGTAACGTCTACGTTTGCGTACCAGGAACAGGCCCGCAAGCAGAGGGGGTCACAATCCGTTGATGCGCATCAGCGCATCGAAGTGCTTCTCAGCCTGGAAATCAATGAATTGCATGTATTGGCGGGCAGTTTCCTTGACCTGATCCTCGGGCATGATCTGTAAGGGCCGCCCGGTCGACATGGCGAGCACCTGCTGCTTTGCCGCGCGTTCGAGATAGTAGAGGTCATCGAAGGCGAACGCGATCGAGGGGCCGCCGATCGAGATCCCGTGATGTGCGAGGAAAAAGACATCGGCCGCCGGGTTGCTCTTCTGTGCCTCGGCAATGCGCTTGCCTTCGGACTCATCGAGAGCGATGCCGCCGAAGGACTGGTAGACGACGCGGCCGTAATAGCGCGCGGCCGTCTGATGCGCCATCTCGAGGCGCCCGCCCTGCACCATGGTGAGTGACGTCGCCCAGGGCATGTGCACGTGGAGAATGCACTGATGGCGCGGGTTGGCTCGATGGCCCTGCACATGAATGTGACGCGCCGTCGCCTCGACCTCGCCATCGCCCTCGATGACCTGTCCTTCGCCATCGATCAGCAGCAAATCCTCGGGCCGCATCTCCGACCAGTGCAGGCCGTACGGGTTGATCAGATAACGTTCCTCGGGCCCCGGCACGACGACGGAGAAATGATTGCAGATGCCCTCCGAGTAGCCGAACTTTTCCGCGAGGCGAAAAGCGGCGGCGAGCTCGCGGCGCAGCCGCAGGGGAGAGGATGCAGGCAATGGCATGTGGACCCTCGATATCGGCAAACAGTTCAGCAGGAATGATAGGAAGGATAGCCTCCCCTGCCAAGCCGCCGAACTGGATGCACCGTTACCGAGCCATTCCCTCAGAGCTTAACATGCCTGAGACGCAGGGCGTTCGTAATGACGCTCGCCGATGAGAGCGCCATGGCCGCCGCTGCGATCACCGGCGAGAGCAGAAGGCCGAACACCGGATAGAGCACGCCCGCCGCCAGCGGCACGCCAGCGGCATTGTAGATGAAGGCAAAGAACAGGTTCTGGCGGATGTTCGCCATGGTCGCCGCCGAAAGATGCCGCGCGCGGACAATGCCGCCGAGATCCCCTTTGAGCAGCGTTACGCCCGCGCTCTCCATGGCAACGTCGGTGCCGGTTCCCATGGCGATGCCGACATCGGCGGCGGCAAGCGCCGGCGCATCGTTGATGCCATCGCCCGCCATGGCGACAACCCGGCCCTCGTGACGGAGCCGCGCGACCACCTTGCTCTTGTCCTCGGGCAGGACCTCCGCCTCGACCTCCGGGATTCCAAGCCGCCGCGCGACGGCCTCGGCCGTGGTCCGGTTGTCGCCGGTCAGCATCACGACATGGATGCCGGCCCCGCGC
>CAUJKI010000345.1 GCA_963205015.1 Pseudomonadota bacterium | reverse complement strand
GGCAGCGCAAGGAGCAGGATCGAGAGTGGCCCACGGAGTTCTGCCGGTCATTGGCTGATGCCGGGTGGCTCGGTGCGCTTACGCCGGAGGAGTTCGGTGGCTCGGGGCTGGGGCTGACCGAAGGCTGTTTGATTGTCGAGGCGATCGCACGATACGGCGGCATCAATGCTTCGACGGCGGTGCACACGTCGATCTTCGGCCTGCATCCGGTGACGCGCTACGGCAGTGATGAACAGAAGCGTCGCGTTCTGCCGCGCATTGCTAAAGGGGAGTTCGCTGCCTTTGGCCTGACAGAGGCGGACTCCGGATTTGATTCGACCAGGATCGCCACGCGCGCCGTCCGGCAAGGCAACAAGTGGGTCCTCAACGGCAGCAAGGTGTTCTGCTCCCGCGTTCGCGAGTCCACTATGCTTCTCATTGCGGCACGGACGACCCCAATAGAGGAGGTTGCTCGGAGAACGGACGGCATCTCGCTCTTCATTGCGGAGCTGGATTGGAGCACCGGTCAGATCGATGCGCATGAGATGCTGAAGATGGGGCGCAACGCCGTGCCCACCTATCAGTTCTTCATGGAGAACTGGGAGTTGCCGCCGGATGCCCTGGTCGGAGAGGAAGGCAAGGGCTTCTATCACCTCTTGGATGCGCTCAATCCCGAGCGCATTGCCGTGGCAGCGCAATGTGTCGGTCTTGGGCTCGCGTGCGTGGAGAAGGCCGCGGCATATTCCAAGGAACGCATCGTGTTCGGTCGGCCTATCGGTCAGAATCAGGGCCTGCAATTTCCTCTCGCCGACTCTTACTGCAAGCTGCAGTCCGCGCGCCTCCTCATGTACCACGCTGCTCAGATGTTCGACACGGGGAAGCCCTGCGGTGCAGAGGCAAACATGGTCAAGTACCTGGCAGCGGAAGCCGGCTTCGAAGCGGCAGATCGGGCTGTCCAGACGCACGGCGGCTACGGCTACGTCTCTGACTTCGACGTCGAGCGCTTCTTCAGGGAGCTGCGCTTGATGAAGATCGCGCCTGTGAGTCAGGAGATGGTGCTGAACTATATCGCGCAGCACGCTCTCGACATGCCTCGATCGTACTGATCCGGAGACGAACCGCCATGACAAAGTTCAGCAAAGAGGTCGGCCCACGCCGCTATCGCGAAAGCTATGGCCGCTACTACGAGGAGTTCGAGGTTGGAGACATCTACGAGCATCGGCCTGGGCGAACGCTGAGCGAAGCGGACAACACCTGGTTCACGCTTCTGACGATGAACAAGCATCCTCTGCACTTCGACGCCGCTTATGCTGCACACAGCGAGTTCAAGAAGCCGCTGGTCAATAGTGCGTTCACGCTATCGGTGGTCGCCGGTATGAGCGTGAGCGACGTCAGTCAGAAAACGATTGCCAATCTCGGTTGGAACGATATCCGGCTGATGGCACCTGTCTTCGCGGGTGACACGATCTACGCAGAGTCGGAGGTGCTGGCCAAGCGCGAGTCTCGTTCTCGCCCCACTGCGGGCCTGGTCACCGTCAAGACGACGGGCAAGAAGGCGGATGGCACCGTCTTCATGACCTTTGAGCGCACGATGCTGATCCCGAAACGGGGTCATGCAGTCGACGATGTTGCGGACTACTGAGAGCACGCTCGGCCCGTGCCGTAGCACGGCGCGGCATTTCCAGCGACACACGCGGTGATCGTCGGTAGTTGTATTCCTTATGCCTTCGCGCTGGCCGCACCCAGCCGGGCAAGGATCTCTTCTGTTTGCTCGCCATGATCAGGGACACGACCGAGAGGAAGTGTCTGCCCGTCGATGCGGATCGGGTTCACCAGCTCACGCATCGGTCCGGCTGATGTCTCGACTTGCTGAATGGCGCCGATCTCGGCGAGCTGCTCGTGCGCCAGAGCCTCGCCGAGCTCATTCACGATGCCGCAGGGGATGGCCGCCTTGTTCAGGCGTTCCAGCCAGAACTCCCGATCTTTGCTGCGGAAGATCTCGCTGAGCGTGCCTTCGAAGACACCACGGTTCTGCACACGCAGCTCATTGGTGCGGAAGCGCGGCTCGTCGATCATGTCAGGCCGCTCGAGCACATCGCGACAGAAGATCTCGTAGGATAGCGGGCTCAGGACCGCGATCGAGAATTGCTTGCCGCGTGCGTCCTCATAAGGCCCGTACGGCGTCAGCATGTGATGGCGCGCCCCGGTCCTCGGCGGCGTCTGGCCGCGATGCCAATAGATGTGGGGGAATGTGCCGAAAAGCGACATGACAGACTCGAGCATCGAGACGTCGAACTCGCCGCCTTTTCCGGTTGCCTGGCGACGCATCAGCATCGCCACGACGGCGAGCGCCGAGTAGAAGCCCGAAGACAAATCGCAAATGGAAATCGGCACTTTCGCCGGCGCATCAGGCGAGCCGGTGATCGAGAGCAAGGCCGACTCGCCCTGGATCACCATGTCGTATGATTTCTTGTCGCGGTAAGGGCCGGTGCGCCCATACCCGGAGATGTGTCCATAGACGATCGACGGTTGCACAGCCGCAACGTGCTTGTAACCGATGCCAAGGTCGTCGACCGCGCCAGGCCTGAAGTTCTCGACGACGACGTCTGCTTCCGAGGCAAGCCTCAAGAATGCCTCGCGGTCCGTGGCGCGCTTCAAGTCGAGCACGATAGATTGCTTGTTCCTGTTAAGCCAAACGGTGGCGGACGAGAGGCCAGCGCAGACGGTGTCCCATGATCGCGAGACATCGCCGACGCCTGGTGGCTCGATCTTGATGACCTCGGCGCCGAGATCGGCAAGCAAACGCGATCCGAACGGTCCGGCTGCTCCCGTCTCGACGGCGAGCACCCGGATTCCGTTCAATGGCAGATCGGCGGCGTTCATGCTGCAAAGGTCCTTCCGGCTGTCGCGGGGCGCGAGATTTCGAGAAGATCGCGGACGTGAGCCTGGCTCGACAGCGCAAGAATTCGGTCGGCGAGCAATCGGCTGTGGCCGTCACCAAGGTAGGGCGAGGCAAGCGCGGTGAACTTGCGCCGCATATCCGCGTCGCTCAGCCAGTTGCTCGGCTCTCCTCGGGGATCCTGCTGGACGATGCGCCTTTTCTTGCCGGATTTTGTCGTGATCGTCACGGCAGCCGAGAGGTGCTCGGGATAGAGCTCTTCGATTTCAGGATCGTTCACGACCGTGATCCGATCGCACAATGCCTCGGTTCGCACGTTACCGACGTGCTTGGCGTAGTCGTCCCAGCCGAATCCGCCTTCCTGCAGCGCCAAGGCGACATTGAAGTGGACGGAGAACTGGCCTTCGACGACGCTCTGGGGCCGGCGCTTCATCGTCTGCGGGGTCGCGACGATATCCATGCACTTGCGGGCGAGGCCGATTTCGATCGCCTCCACATCGGCGGCGTCGAGCCTCTTGGCACGAACCTCGTCCAGGATGACGTCTACCGCGGCATGCGCGAAGCGGCAGGACGGATAGGGCTTCACGCCGATGTTCATCGTCTCCCATACGGAGCCCAAATCAGCGGTCGCACGTGCCTCGATCGGATTTGGTGCATAGGCGCGCAGATAGCCGTACCGCCCTTCGATCGGCTCCGCGGCACCAAGATAACCGTGCCGTGCAAGGGTCGCGGCGATCAACCCGCTCATGGCTGCGCCGCCAAGTTGCGTCCGCTTGTTCCACGAGCCGTTGGCGAGGAACTGCATCGTGCCGGCGGCATGACTGAGCGCCGCGCCAAGTGCATTCGCCGTTGCGGTGCTGTCGAGACCCAGGACCCGTGCCGCCGCCGCAGCAGCGCCGAATGCTCCGGCTGTCGCGCTCGGGTGATAGCCGCGCTCGTAATGCTCGGCGGGGACCAAGGCGTGACTCACCCGGCAGACAACCTCGTAGCCGGCAACAATGCCCGCGAGCAGTGTCGGGCCGTCGGCGTCTGTGATCTCCGCGGCGGCCAGGGCCGCAGGCACCACCGACGCGCTCGGGTGAAGTGATCCGACAGCGTGCGTGTCGTCGAAGTCGAGAGTATGAGCGAACGTACCGTTGAGGAAGGCCGCCCCAGCGGGCGTATAGCGCTCAGGGTCTCCGACAACCGAGCAGGAGCCGCCGAGCCAGCCCAGGTCGCGCGCGGTAGCGAGAACGCATGGCGCCGAATCGGAATCGTGACGCGCGCGGACCATGATCCCCCAAAGATCGAGGACCAGGAGCGCGGCACGTTCCGTCACCTCGGTGGGTATGGCCCCATACGTCAGGCTCGAGGCGAACTCCGACAGTCTCTGGGTTGGCTTCATCTAGAGCTCCCCTGGCCGCTCAAGGCAGTGTATCGGACAATTTGTCCAGACAATATTGGAAGGCTGGCCGGGTGTCAACCATGCGTGGCGCCGTGCATGTGTATCGGGCGGGCGCACCGCTTCCGGCGCCGAATTATTCCGATAAGTGCCTTCTATATCGGCACTACATGCGCGTAGATGCGTATTGGTGCACCCGGCACGCGGCTGTCCTGATCGCCGTTTGAGAAGCAACTGGCGCCCCGATCCGGACCCTGCCAGCACATTGACAGGGAAACGCGTCGCCAGTATGTCCGGACAGTTCCATGCGCTTACGTTGTCCAAGCTTTTGTCGGCATCGAGGAGCCGGCGATATTCGACACGGCTCTTGCGCTATCGCACCGAAGGATGGCTGAGTGCCGTTAGCAAGCACGAGCCAACGTGCGCAACATCCGAAAGCGAACATGAAGAACGCGCCTGTCCGTCACCGACGCTCGACCTCTGATTCTGCGCTGTCTAAAAGCATGGTCTCGCGGACTCCTCACTATCAGCGCCTGCTCGACGAGCTGATCTC
>CAUJKI010000344.1 GCA_963205015.1 Pseudomonadota bacterium | reverse complement strand
GCGAAGCTCTCGAACACCTCGCCCATGATCTCGGCGTCACCGAACTGGCGCACTTCGACGCCGGCCGGGAGGTTCTGCGCGGCAGGTTGCGCGAGTACGGCCTTGAGGGCATCGCCGAGGGGTGTCTCGCCGGCGAGATCGGCGCCGATCACGACCTGTCGGCGGCGATCGTAGCGGCTGATGGCCGTCGGGCCCTGGCTCATGTTGAAGTCGGCAACGACGCTGAGCGGGACTGCGCCGCCGGAGACAGACTGAACCTTGAGACTCTCCAGCGTGCTGCGCTCGCCGCGCGCGTCCTCGGTGAGCTGGACGCGAATCGGGATCTGGCGGTCGTCGATGTTCATCTTCGCGAGCGCGGCCGGAATGTCGCCGATAGTGGCGATGCGGACGGCCTCCGAGATGGCCTCGGTCGAGACGCCGAGATCGGCGGCAAGCTCGGTGCGCGGCACGACGATCAGCTCCGGACGATCGAGCTCGGCGGTCGAGACGACATTGAGCAGCATCGCGTTGCCGTCCTTGTCGACGACACGCTTGGCCTCGGAGGTCAGGGCCGCAGCCACGCGATCGACCTCGGGGCCCTCGCGGCCGGTCACGACGACGGTGAAGGCGCGCTGGCCGTTGTCGCGCAGGAACCAGTAGCGGATGTCAGGAACTGCGGCGAGCTCGGCACCGAGCGACTCGGTGATCGTGAGCTGGGTGTCCTTGCGCTTCGACTTCGGCACGAGATTGATCGTCAGCGTCGCCTTGCGCACCTCCACGCCCGAGCCGAGAATCTGGCCGCCGGTCACGAACACGCTGACGACCTCGGGTCGGCGCTTGATGCGGTCGATGAGCTCGTTCGTGACGCGCCGTGTGTCGTCGAGCCGTGATCCCGGCGGCAACTCCACAGCCAGGAGGATGCGCCCTGTGTCGTCGGTCGGCAGGAAAGCCGATGGCAGCAGAAAGAAGCTGCCGATGGAGGCGGCAAAAATGCCGAGACCGGCGATCAGCGTCAGGAAGCGGTGACGCACCGACCAGCCGGCGAGGCGCGTATAGGCGCGCAACCAGCGTGGCTCATGATCGCTGTGCGGGCGGGGACGGAGGAAGTAGGCGGCGAGCAGCGGCGTCAGCAGGCGGGCGACGACGAGTGAGAAGAACACTGCGATCGCGACGGTCAGGCCGAACTGCTTGAAGTACATGCCGGCAATGCCGCCCATAAAGCTCACAGGCGTGAAGACGGCGATGATGGTCATCGTGATGGCGATGACGGCGAGGCCGATCTGGTCGGCGGCATCGAGCGAGGCGCGGTAGGGGGCCTTGCCCATGGCCATGTGGCGCTCGATGTTCTCGATCTCGACGATGGCGTCGTCGACGAGGATGCCGGTCGCGATGGTGATGGCGAGCAGGCTGACGAGATTGAGCGAGAAGCCGAGCGCGTTGAGAACGAAGAATGCCGGAATGATCGACAGCGGCAGAGCGACAGCGGTGATGATCGTGGCGCGCCAGTTGCGCAGGAACAGGAAGACGACGGCGATGGCGAGCACCGCACCTTCCACCAGCGTCTGCATGGTCGATGTGTAGGCGCCGCGCACGGCGGTCGTCGTCGTGTCGATGAGGGAAATCTGGACGTCAGGATAGCGCGCGGCGATTGCCTCGATGGCGGTATGGACGTCCGTGGAGACGGTGGTGTCGCTTGCGCCCTTCGCGCGCTTAACCGAGAAGGCGACGACGGGGTCCTTGTCGACGACGGCGAACGCGCGCGGCTCCTCGTAGGAGTCCGAAACCGTGCCGAGCTCGTCGAGCCGCACCTTCCGCCCGCCGGGAAGCGCAACCATCGTCGAGGCGAGTTTCGCGACCGTCGTCTGACCGGCAAGCGTGCGTATGGCCTGCTCGCGGCCGCCGATCTCCCCGCGGCCGCCGGCAAGATCCACGTTCGTGGCGCGGAGCTGGCGGTTGACATCGCCCGCGGTGATGCCGAGGGAGAGGAGGCGGTCGGGATCGAGCGCAACGCGGATCTCCCGCTTGACGCCGCCCACGCGCTCAACCTCGCCGACACCTTTCACGCCCTGGAGCGTGCGGATCACCACATCATCCACGAACCAGGAGACTTCCTGGGGTGTCATCGCAGGCGCCCGCACCGCGTAAGTGACGATCGGCAGGCCCTCGACATCCAGTCGTGCGACGACGGGCTCCTCGATCGTGCGCGGAAGCTCCGAGCGGATGCGGGCGATGGCGTCCTTGACGTCGTTGACGGCGCGGTCGGTATTCGTCTCGAGTCGGAACTCGACGACCGTGAGCGAAATGCCCTCCGTGACGGTGGAGGTGATGTGCTTGACGCCGTTGACGCTGGCGATTGCATCCTCGACGCGCTTCGTGACCTGGCTCTCGAGTTCGGCCGGGGCCGATCCCGACTGATAGATGTGCACCCGCACGATCGGGACATCGATGTTCGGGAAGCGCGTGATCGGTAGCTGGATGAACGCGATGATGCCGAGCACCATCAACACTAGAAACAGGGTGAGCGACGGTACCGGCTTCCGGATCGACCAAGCCGAGATGTTGAAGTTCATGGCTTATCGCCCGTCTGCGATGGTGCTTGGGAGAACGACGGGGCGGACCCGGTCGCCGTTGCGGAGGAAGGTGCCCGACTTCGCGACAACAAGCGTGCTCTCGGCGACGCCGCTGCGGATCTCGACCGTGTCCGCCTCGACAAGGCCAAGCGTGACCGGACGGGTCTCGATGGTGTCGTTGACGACGACCTGGACGGTCGGCCCCGACTTGCTGAACTGGACGGCCGAACGTGGGACAGCGAGGCCCGAGCCGCGCGCGACGGTGACCTCGCCCCGCGCGAAAGTGCCGATGCGAAGGTTCGGGTCATTGCCGAGCAGGATGCGCACTCGCCCGAGCCGGCTCGCCGGATCGACGGCCGGCGAGACGAGGCGGACAGTACCCTCGACCTCGCCATTGCCGGGAATGGCGATGCGCGCCTTCTGGCCGGGTGTGAGACGGACGATGTGCGCCTGAGGTACCTCGGCGTCGAGCTCGATCTCGCCGTTGGCGATCATGCGGAACATCGGCTCCTGCGAGACGAGCACCGGCGTGGCGCCAATGCGGGCGCGGCGCTGGCTGATGATGCCGTCCGCAGGCGCGGTGACCTCAATCTTCGAGCGCCGCCACAGAAGCTCGCGACGCTGCGCCTCGATGCTCGCGCGATCAGCTTGTGACGCCTTCATACCGTCGCGTGCGGCGGCGAGCTGCGCTTCGGCAAGTTTGAAGGCCGATTCGCGCTGATCGAAGACGGCATCGGAGACGTGCCCCGATTCCTTGAGGGTGCGGGTGCGCACGATCGCATTCTGCGCTTCCTTGAGGCGCGCTTCGGCCTCTGAAATGGCGCTGCGCGCCTGCGCGGTCGCGGCGGCATTGCGGGCGAGCGCCGCTTCGTTCTGCGCGAGCTGCGCATCGAGCGTGTCGGGAACGAGGCGCGCGAGCACCTGGCCACGCTTGACGGCGGCTCCTTCCTCGACGAGCACCTCAAGTACGCGCAGGCCCTCGATCTCGGGCCCGATCAGGATCTCTTCCCGCGGGATGAGCGAGCCGCTGAGCGCCAGCGTCTCGACGAAGGCGTGGGGTGTGACGCGGACGACGCTGACGCTGATGTTGAGTTGGGGTGCCGTGCCCGGAGCCGGTTGCGCCTTTTTCTCGGCAGCGACGGTGGGCAGGAGCCCGGTGGTGTAGGAGAAGGCACCGAGCCCGGCGAGCAGGACGGAGAGCCCCAGCAGGGCCAGTTTCTTCTTCATGGCTTGGCCTCGTCGGCTACGGGTCGCAGAAGCGCGGCTATTGCTTGGAGAAGCGGCGGCAGTACGACGTCGCCGTTGAATTTCTCATCGACGGCGCTGCGCCAGAGCATGCCGTCGGCAATGGTCATGAAGGCATCGACAACCGTGTCGATGTCGAACGTGGGGGCGATGCGGCCCTCGGCCTCGAGCTTGGTGAAGAGGTCGTGGAAGGAGCCGCGGATGAAACCTTCGACCGATTTCTGGATCTCGCCGACTTTGGGATTGCGCGTCGCCTCGATGCCGACTTCGACGCACAGGAGCCGCCGATGGAGCGGATCCTCAAGGAACTGCCGGCCGAGGTTGGCGAGTGCCCCCATCAGATCGGATCCGACGGGCATCTGGGCGAAGCGGTTCGCGAACTCCGCGCGCTCGCGCTCGCAGATGCCGGCGATGAGAGCTTCTTTGCTGGTGAAGTAGATATAAAGCGCGCCCGGACTCACCTCGGCCTCGCGGCAGATGTCCTGCATGGTCGTGCGGTGAAAGCCGGCGCGCGCGAAGCAGCGTCCCGCGGCGTCGAGAATGTGGTCGCTGCGCTCGCGTAGGGTCTCGGGGCTAAGCTTGGCCATGCATCCATACCATCGGGGGCGCCTTGTGCGGCGCAATAAAAACGAATGATCGTTCTTTTTCACGGCGCAGATGGGGTCGTCAAGCGGCAATTTGGTGGCTGACGGACGTGTGATGAGGGACGGGAGCGGAGAGATGAGATGCCGGGTTTACGAAATGCGGCCGGGCCCTGGGGGCGGGGGTCCCCGCGCCCTATCCGAGAGCTGGGTGGGGGATGTAGAGGGCGGTTGGCGTAGGGCGTGCGCCTGCAACCGAGGCGGCGGGTGTTGAAGCGGGGACTTTCAGGTGGGCAAGGTAGGTCGGCGCAATTGACGGGTCCTACGGACATTGCCAGATGGAGTCAGCTTCGGCCGCAGAGCGCCTGAGCCCAGCCGATCCAGGCCCTATCAAGGAAGCACGCCATGGCCGCATCTCTTCTGACCGTCGTGCTGGCAGCCGGCCTCGGCACGCGGATGCGTTCGGACACGCCGAAGGTGCTGCACAGGATCGCTGGACGCTCGATGCTCGGGCACGTGCTCGATACCGTACGCGTGCTGACGCCGGAACGGCTGGCGCTCGTCGTCGGGCCGGGAATGGAGGATGTGGCAGCCGAAGGGCGGGCCGCGGCGCCGGCCATCGAGACCTATGTCCAGGCCGAGCGGCGAGGGACGGCTGACGCCGTGCTGGCCGCGGCGGCGGCGCTGGATGGCCATGCAGGCGATGTACTGGTTCTCTACGGCGACACGCCCTTACTGATGTCGGAGACGCTTTCGCGGATGCGGGCGGCGCTGGAGGAGGGGGCGGGCGTCGTCGTTCTGGGATTCGAGGCCGCGGACCCGACGGGCTATGGCCGCCTGCTGATCGATGCGGATGGCGGGCTGGTCGCGATCCGGGAGTACGCTGATGCCAGCGAGGCGGAGCGGCGGCTGCGTCTGTGCAACGGCGGCGTAATGGCCTTCCGCGTGCGGAGCCTGGCGGCGCTGCTCCGGCGGATCAATACGAGCAATGCGAAAGGCGAGCTCTACCTGACCGACGCCGTCGAGCTGGCGCGGGCGGAGGGTTACACGGCGCGTGCCGTCGTGTGCAACGAGGAGGAAGTGCTGGGGGTCAACGACCGATCGCAGCTCGCGATGGCGGAGGCAATCTGGCAGTGCCGGCGGCGGCTCAAGGTCATGCGCAATGGCGCAACCCTGGTCAACCCGGAGACCGTCTGGCTCAGCTATGACACGGCGATCGGACGCGACGTGCTGATCGAGCCGAACGTCGTGATCGGTCCAGGTGTGGCCATCGAGGACTGCGTCACGATCCACGCGAACTGCCATATCGTCGGCATTGACGGGAAGAACCGCGGAGGGGTGCGCCTTCGCCAGGGGGCGATCGTCGGGCCATTCGCGCGGTTGCGTCCCGGCGCGGATATCGGTCCCGATGTGCACATCGGCAATTTTGTCGAGGTGAAAAACACGGTGATAGAGGCGGGCGCCAAGGCCAACCACCTCGCTTATGTGGGCGATGGGCGCGTCGGCGCGGGCGCGAACATCGGGGCGGGCACCATCTTCTGTAACTACGACGGCTTCGAGAAACATCACACCGATATCGGTGTCGGTGCATTCATCGGCTCGAATTCGTCGCTGGTGGCGCCGGTCAAGATCGGGGATGGCGCCTATATCGGCTCGGGCAGCGTCATCACGAAGGACGTGCCGGCGGACGCCTTGGCCGTGGGCCGCGCACCGCAGGAGGTGCGCGAGGGCTGGGCGGCGCGGTATCGGGCGCGCCGCCAGCGCCGCAAATGATCACGCTCGCACGCAGACGAGATCAGGTGCCCGTGCGTCTCGATCGCGCTTGAAACAGCGTGGTGGCGCGGGCGCCGCCGAACAGCGCCATGAGCGTGCCGATCAGGCCGCCGATCGCCTGGATGACGAGGACGATGTCCTGGCCGATCTGCTCGGCAAGCTCCGGTGTGATGCTGAAGCCGAGCACGACGCCCATGAGCGGCAGGACGGTCGTGATCGCCGTGAGGAGCGTTCCCCAGATCGTCATGGACTGCCACCAGCCTTTGATCTCGCTGGTCGCATAGGGCTTGGTGGTCGGGGCGTCGGTAGGTCCGGTCATGTGAGGATTCTCCTCGGTTGAAGCGAGATCGCTTATGGAGGGAACGAGGCGGATGGCGGCGGCGAGGGTGGCGTCGACGCGGCGGAGCCAGCCGCGACCGAAGCGCCAGAAGTGAGGAAGCGCGCGGTAGCGCTGCCGGCGTATCGCGGCGTATCGCGCGAGTGCCTGACGCGGCTCCGCTATGCGGGCAGCACCGAGCGTGATCGGGCCGATCTCGCCGTCGATCTCGACGCCGAGGGCTTCCTGGAGGATGCGCGCAGCGGTGCCGACGCCGTGATTGACGCCGGCATCGAAGTGCATGAGCGCGAGCGACGGTCTCAGTGCCGGACAGCGCGCTGGCTGCCAGTAGCGCCCCTCGTAGATGCTGCGGACGAGCGTGTTGGGGATCGCACGAAGCGCCGATTTCAGCTCGGCAAGGTTCTGCGTCGTGACTTCGATGCTGCGCTCGCGGGCATAGACGGCGAGCGTGATGCCCTTGTTGGTCGGACCGCCTGGGTCGTGCGGATCGTCCGTCCAGCCGCCCTCCATTGCGAGAACGTGATTCAGTGCGATCTCGAACTTGTGGTCGCCCGTGCTGACGTCCGGTGTCGAAGGGGGTTGGCGAAAGCCGAGAACGAGACCGCGATCGAAGGCGGCCACGGTGACGGCATTCGATTGGTTGCCGCCGAGGATGAATACGTGAGAGGCCGTCGTGCCGACGAGGAAGCCGACGTGGCCGAGCGTGGGATCGCTGCCGCGCTTCAGAACGACGATGGCGCCGGGCATCGGACTGTCTACGGGCATACCCCAGTCAAGATAGGAGCGGGCGAGCAGCGAGCGCGTGCTCTTGAAGCCGGCGCGCTCGAGACACGCGCCTACGAAGGCGGCGCACCAAGCTGTCTCGTCGCCGTTGCCGTGATGTCCGAGCTCGTCGAACATGGCGACGATGCGCGGATTGTGCGCGGCTCCGGGAATCTCGGACTGGCCAAGCTCGCGCCAAGCCTCGGCCATCCAGGATGGCTGCTGCATGAAGCACTCCGATGCGGGGACTAGAGGATGGCGACAGCGGGGCTGCCGCGGCCATGACTCGCGCTGAGCTGGCAGATGCAGACGGTGACCGCGGGTGGCGGGCTGCCGAAGTCTGCCACCTGGTCGGCGGCGGTGTAGACTGCGGTGGGGCTTGATGTCGTGAGCGTGCGCAGAATGGTGTCGCCGTCGAGCACGTCGATCTCGTAGTGCTCGCTGTCCTCGCCGAGGGGCACCTCGGCGCTCTCCCAGCTATCGCCGCCGATGCGCGTCCTTCGGACCCAGCTGATGTGGAGATCGCCGTCATCGCGGCGGCCGCGCACGTGGGCGGGAGCAAAGGGACGGCGGCCGATACCAGCAAATGCGTGGACGGCCGTGTCGTAGGACGGCGAGCCGAGATCGCGGTTCGATGGCCCGAACCGCCAGTTGAGCGGAAGGCCAACCTCGTCGGGTCCCAGATCGAGCTGCGTCATCGCGGCATCGAGAAGGACGAAGCGAGCGCCGGCGGGCAGCACGTCGCTGATCTCGACCTCAGTGCCTTGCTGGCCGCGGATGAGGATCGAGAGCGCATAGGTCGAAGGCCCAACGAGTGCAGCCTCGCGGAACTGGATGACCTCCCAGTGTCCGGGTGTGTGCTCGATGGCTGCGGCGTTGGCGCCGGAAAGCAGCGCGAGGTCGCTGACCGAGGTGAGCGCGCCATGGTCGAGGCGGACGCGGAGGACGTTGGCCTTGTCGAACCGGCTCGACGGACCTGACGGGAGATCGTCGAGCGTTTCGCCCATGGTCGCAGGCCCCGCTGCGAGCGCACGCAGCGCGAAGCCTGATGTCTCGGGCGAACTGTAGAGCGCAATGGCGCCGGGCCATGGGCGCATCATAGCGGCGAAGTAGCCGGTATCGGGCTGTTCGGTGCCGAGCAGCAGCGGCAGATCGAGGAAGATGGCCGAGGGGCTGCCGGGGATCGTGACCAGCGGTGCATCGGCGTCGCGCGGGGCCGCGATAATCGGCGCGTAGACATCCGGCTCGATGCGGATCGCATCGATTTCGCGTGCGCCATGATCGCCGATCTCGGTGATGCGGAAGAGGCGGGAGACACCCGGTCCCTCGAGTGCAACGACGTCGCCCGGCTCGAGAGCAAGCCGGCTCGGCGGCAGCGCGAACTGCGCCCGCTCGCGCGCCGCCCAGGTCTCGAAGAGCCAGCTCTCGGCAATCTGCGATGCCTGATCGGCTTCCATGACAATAGCCAGCTCAGCAAGCGAGATGCGTCCGCTGGCACCGACGAGGCGCCTTGCCTCGGCAACTGCGCGCCGATAGTCGCGCTCGGACGCGGCATAGGCAATGCGTGCCGAAGCAGGAAGGTCCGTCTCCTGAGCGCGCGCAAGGCTGATGAGATCGGCGCCGGGCTTGAGCTCGGCGGCCGCGTCCGCCGTGAGGGTGAGCACGGGTGGGTCGATGCCGCGATGACGGAAGGCGATGCGCCCTTCGCTCTCGAGCGAGTCGAAGAAGTAGGCGAGCTCGAGCGGCCGCAGCGCCTCGCGCGCCGACATGACCTGGTCGATCAAATAGCCGGGTACGACGCCGGCGAGACTGCCGGTGTCCGCGCGCGCGAAGGCGTGCGAACGAAGGATGTCGGCGACGACGGCGCCGAGCGGCTGGCTGGCGATGCGGCCGTTGAGCCAGTGGCCGTGCCGCCAGTTCTCGCCGTCGCCCCAGGCGAGGCGGTTGTTCGGAAAGGCCGGGTAGGGCCGCGCATCCCAGGCGTAGATGTAGATGTTGTCGAGATCGACCATCGGCGCGCCATAGAGCGGCGAGGTCGGATTTGAGTCTTCGATGTAGCTGGGATGGGTGGGATCGAGACCCTCGGTCAGCGCTTGCAGGTAGAGACGCTGGATGAGGTCGTCGCGTGTGCCAGTGGAGAAGTGAGGATGCGCGCTCTCGCCGCTTTTGGGATCGACGAAAACGTTCGGCTGGTTGGCGCCCTTGTCGATGGCAGGGCAGCCGACTTCCGTAAACCAGAAAGGCTTGGATCGAGGGAGCCAGTTCGTCGGCGTCGCGCTTTCCGCTCCGCCAGGGCGATCGAAATGGACGTTCTCCCACCAGGAGCGAATGTCTTTGTAACGAAACACCCAGGGCCTGGCGATTTCTTCATCGGTGATGGGTGTTCGGATCTGGAGTTCGCGATCGGCATCGCTGGCGTAGTACCAGTCGTAGCCTTCGCCGCCGCCGAGATTGGATTTGAGATAGCGCAGATCATGAAGCGCACGGTGACCCGCGTGCCAGTCGGCGTGGTCGCGGCCCTCGCGCCAATCGGCGAGCGGCCAGTAGGTGTCGATACCGATGGCGTCGATATCGGACGACGCCCACAACGGGTCGAGATGGAAGAAGACATCGCCGCTGCCATCCTGCGGGTGATGACCGAAGTATTCCGACCAGTCGGCGCCATACGTGATCTTCGTTGCCGGACCAAGGACGGCGCGGACATCGGCAGCGAGCGCGACGAGCGCATCCACAAAGGGATAACCAGAAGCGGACGCGCGTGCCTGTGTGAGGCCACGCAGCTCCGAGCAGAGAATGAAGCCGTCGACACCGCCGGCAGCCGCAGCGAGATGCGCGTAGTGGAGGATCATGCGCCGGAAGGACCACTCGGTCGGCCCCGAGTAGAGCACCTGCTGGCCGCCGATGGAGAAGTGATGCGGCGCGGCGGTGCCGACAAAAGCGGCGATCTGATCCGCGGCGGCGGTGGTCTTGTCCGGCGAGCCTTCGAGCATGGGCGCGGGATCGACGGTGATGCGGCCGCGCCAGGGATAGGCGGGCTGGGTGCCGTCTGGCGCGTAGGGACTAGGGCGCGCGTTGTCCGCCGGCACGTCCATGAGAATGAACGGGTTCAGCGTGACCTTGTGCCCGCGTGACTTGAGATCCTGAATGGCAGCAATGACCGTCTGGTCGGAGGGAGTGCCTCCGTAGGCGGGGCGCCCGTCGTGGTGGCTGATCAGCGGTGCGCTGCTACGCGTGAGGCCGGCGGCGCCCCAGGTAAGCGGCTCGGTGCTTTTGTCGCGGTTGTCAACCGCGGGACGGACCTCGCAGTGCCCGGCGCGAAGGTCCGTGCCGAACCAGCTCACGACCAGAGAGACCGCGCCAACATTGGGAAGCGTTGCGGCGAGCTGATCGAGTGAGGCGTTCCAGTCGGTGTCGCCCTGGAGAGTATGCGCGTTCTCAGTCTCGCTCTGGCCGGGGCCGACGCGGCGCATGACCGGCGTCGTCGCATAGACGAACTCGCCGGAGCCGGGGATCATGACGACCGCGCGCACGCTCTGCTCAAATGGATCGACGGCGCGGAAGACTTCGAAGGAGAGCTGCGGCAGTCGATTTCCGTAAGATTCGAGCAGCATCCGCTCGAAGACGATGTAGGCGATGCCGCGATAAGCCGGCGCGTGGTCGGCGCCCTGGTGGGCAACGATGAGATCGTCGGGCGCTTGCGTCTCTGTGCCGATGTAGAGGCGGTAGCTGAGCTGAGTAAGATCGAGCTCTTTGCCGTCGGCCCACACGCGGCCGATCGAGGTGATCGTGCCTTCGCAGAGTGCGACGGCGAAGCTGGCGTAGTAGCGATAGCTGCGTGTGCTTGCGCCGCCGCCGGAGCCGCCCTTGCCACCACCGCCGCTCTTGAGGATTTCCTCCTCGAGCGAGGAGGCCCAGATGACCTGGCCGCCGAGGCGTGCGCGGCCGATGAGGCGAGGAACTGCAGCGCCTTCCGTCGAGGCCGTGATACGCAGATCGTCGAGGCGCGGGCCCCCGCGTGCGCGAGACTGGCCCGAGCCGCCGAGCAGCGCCTGATCGACGTAGCTGCCGGCAAGCGCGCCGATCTGGCCCCCGATCATGGCGCCGCTGAGCGTGGCACCAAGCACGGTGACGCCAGCGGGCAGCAGCGCCGAGCCGACGGCGGCGCCGGCAACGGCAAGAGCGAGCGTAGCCATCAGCAGGCAATCCCGGGGAAGGAGAAGACAGCGACGAGGTGACGGCGCCACCATGCGCCGAACGGCACCTCCGTGACGGCGCGGCCCTCGATGGCGTGGATCATCGTGGCGGGGCCGGAGAGAATGGCGACGTGCTTGGCGACGGCGTAGGCGCGATAGCGGAAGACGAGGACGTCGCCGGGCGCTGCGGCGGTGCGGTCGCGTTCGATCATGTGGCGGCGGGCTGCGGCGAGCATGCTTTCCCTGCCGGTTGCCTCGGCCCAATCGCGCGCGTAGGCGGGTACGGCTTCGGCTTCGGTGCCATACAACGCGCGCCACACGCCGCGCACGAGCCCGAGGCAGTCGGTGCCGATGCCGCAGAGGCTCGCCTGATGATGATAGGGCGTGCCGATCCAGCGCTGCGCCTCGGCGACGATGTCGTCGCGGGCATAGGTCATGGTCTCAGGTTCCAAGATCAATGGTACTGCCGGCAGGTCGCGGCGTGTTCCCGGGCTGAGCGACGGCGGTCACGAAGTCATTGCCCGGCATGTGCGGGAAGCCGCGGTAATTGGCGGTATTGGCGAAGCGCGCGGCGCATGTCTCGATGCGTTTGTCGCAGCCGGCAGTGGCGATGATCGTATCGCCGATGGCGATCGTCTCGCCCATGGGTTGCCAGAGCTCGATCTCGATCATGCCGGCGCGGATGGTATGGCTCTTGATCTCCATGGCGCGACTGGCGTTGGCACCGCTCGTGAAAGCGAGGACGCCGCGGTTGAACCAGCCGGCGTCGTAGTCGGCGAGACCGTCGACGACGATGCGACGCGTACCGGTGACGGCGAGTACGGTGCCAGCGGCGCGGTAGGCAGGCGAGGTGAGGTCGACGCCGCAGCGCGTGTCACCGAGATCGGCGTCGCAGGTGTACTGGAAGAGGCGGCCCTTGGGCTGCTGGAGGTAGTGTGCGAGGCCGCGGATCTCGGCACTGAAAGCGGTCCCGGAGCGGCGCACTTCACCGAGCGAGCCGGCACGCATGAGGACACGCTGGGTGGTATCCTGCCAGTTGACGCGGAAGATCTCTATCGCGGCATCGTCGAAGTCACCCGAGGCGAGAGCAATCTCGGAAAGCCGCTCCGAGACGAGAGCGCCGGTCACTTCGAGGTTGTCGACGCTCAAACCTACCTGATCGCGGATTTCGCTTGCGGTGAACCCACTGGCAGCCTCGAACGTCGTGTCGTCGAAGAAGAGGTCGCGATCGTGATCGGTGAAGCCGAGCCTCGTACCATCCCTGCGCGTGAGGCGCCAGCACCAGCAGAGAGTGGTGGCGCCGGACTGGAGGTGAGCGGTGAGTGCGTCATCGAGCTGCTTCATAGGCGAACTTCCACGATCGGGATCGACGGAATGGCGCCGTGACTGAAGCCCTGGAGGCTCACTTCGAGCTTGTCGGTATCGAAGCGGACGGGCACGTCGAACTCGAAGCCGGCGGTGACGATGGCACCCTCAGCGGGAATGTGCTCGGGCGCGAAAGTAAGAATGCCGGTGGCTGGATCGAGGATAGCCGCGGTGTCGAGCGAGATCAGTGTCCCGCCGACGGCGACGAGCACGGTGCCGGTAACGGGTTTTGTTATGCGTCGCGACCACGGCGCGTGCGTTGCGCCGTAGCGCTTGACGAGCTGGAAGGCCGAAGTCTCGCCGTCACCGACGCCGAGCGTCTGATCAAGTGCGGTCGGGGTGACCGTTGGTGGACAGGAGCGGAAGTCGGCGTGGTCCTTCCAGCGGAAGCCGTAGAGGCGGCCGCGCCGCTCCTCGAAGAAAGCGATGACGGCGTGAAGGTCGTCGAGCGTCTTGATGCCGTAGCCGGCATTGTAGCTGCGGCGCGAGTCCGCCCATCGGCTGTTCCGCTCCTCGTGGCCGGAGCCAAGCGCGACGACGTCGGTGCGCCGCTCAGGGCCGCCGGTGGCGCCGCGCGAGATGGCCGTCGGAAAGCGGATCTCATGGAAGCTCATGATAGCGCCTCGAGCTAGAGATTGCGTTCGGCGCGGCCGAGGGCGCGCGCGACAAGCGCGGCGATCTGTGTCTCTGAGCGCGCGAAACTTTCGATGTCCGGGGTCGCGATGTTGATGGTAATGCTCTGGCCGCTGGTGCCGGCCGCTGCAACGCCGAGGCGGCCGTCCGCCGTGCGCGTGAGCGGCATGATCGCCTCAGGCCCGCGCTCACCGGCAAGTCCGGTGCGGCCGGCGCTCAGAGGAAAGGCAACGGGCGAGGCGATGACGCCGCCCTTGGCGAAG
Organism: Pseudomonadota bacterium; assembly: GCA_963205015.1. Lineage (GTDB taxonomy): Bacteria > Pseudomonadota > Alphaproteobacteria > Rhizobiales > Hyphomicrobiaceae. Next base: position 7,224 of record CAUJKI010000344.1, on the reverse strand, counting down.
GGGATTGGTGTGCCGTGATGGAGGACGCCGCCCTTAGCAAAGCCGAGGCCCATGCCGCCGGAGAAGACATTGCCGAGGAAGCGGCCCATGGCCTGGTCGAGGGGCTTGAAGGCGGCGCTGAGCACCATGCGAGAAAGAGAGAGACCGAGGCTCCGGACGACATCGCCGAGCGAGCGGCCCTGAATGGCGACGCCTTCGAAGGCTGAGATCATCGATCGGCTGAACTGACGGCCGACAAGGGCGGTGCGCTGCAGCTCGGTGCGCAGCGCGCTGGTGTCGGCAGCGACGTTGATCTGCCAGTCGGCAACGGTGTCGGGCATGGATCTGTCCTATCTGTCCGGGTAGCGCGCCATCAGGCTGGAGAGCGATGGGCGGTCGATAGCGTGCTCGCCGGGCGAGGGACCGAGCGCGCCTTCGAGTGCTGCGGCGAGCTCGCGCGGAGTCATCGACCAGAGCACGGCGGGGGCCAGACGGAGCACGCCGAGGCCGACGCGCATCACGTCGCGCCAGGGAAAGGGCCGTTGGTGCCGATCGCTTCTGTCGAAGGCTGTTCGAGTGGCTCGCCAGCTTTAGCCATGGGCGCGTCGTCTGCCGCGCCGAAGGTGGCGGTCAGCAGGCGCGAGACGATGTCGACGAAGCCGGCGGCGCCGCCTTCGGCTTGCATGCGGGCGACCGCATCGTCCGTGAGCTGGTGGCCGGCGCCGCGCAGTCCGGCACCGATGATGCGCACGGCGTCGCGCGCGCTGAGGCGCCCGCGTCCGAAGCGTTCGGCGAGGGCGAGCATATCCTCATCGCCGAAGGTGGACTCGAGCTCGGCGAGGGCGCCGAGCGTCAGGCAGAGGCGGAGGTGCTGCCCATCGAGGACGGCATCGATCTCGCCGCGGTGGATGTTAGCCATTGGTATCCCTCAGGGCGCGGTGAAAGTGAGGAGGCCGGCCGACTCGAGCGTGATCTCGAAGGCGACCTCGGCGTCGTGGCGACCAGAGAGTTCGAAGGAGGTGATCTGGAAAAGCCCCTCGATCGTGCCGAAGTCGGGGATCACGATCTGCCATTCGCGGATCGTGCCGTCGAAGACATAGGCGCGGATGGTGGCGTCGGAGGTTGCATCCTTGAAGATGCCGGCGCCCGCGACACGCGCGCTTTTTACGCCGGCGCCAGCGAGCAGCTCGCGCCATTCGCCGACCGATTCGGCGTGCGTGACGTCGACGGTCTCGGCGTTGAAAGCGATCGAGCGTGAGCGCAGCCCGGCGACGGTTGAGAAGCTGCCGGTGCCGGTGGTGTCGACCTTGAGAAGAAGATCCTTGCCTTTTTGTGCGGCCATCGCGGGGTGTCCTTGGCTGGGCGTCGAGAGATCATGCGGCTGGTTCGAGGATGGCACGGAAGCGGGCGGCGATGCGGTAGGTGTCCCCGTCGCGCTCGCGGTGCGTCGTTGAGGTCTCGTGACGGAGATTCACGAGATGGTGGTCGGTGAGGGCGAGTGCGGCGTCGTGAAGCGCGGTGCGAACGGCCTCCGCGAGAAGATGCGCCTGCCTGTGGCCGGCGCCACGCGACCAGGCATTGACGGTGAAGACGACCTCGGCGCCGGACTCCGTGCCGGTTGCCCAGTCGCGAACGGTGAAGCCCGCGAGCGATACGTACGGAAAGGCTGTGCCTTGCGGAACGTCGTCGTAGATACGCGCGCCGCCGAGGAGGGCGAGGACAGCAACATCGGCGGCGAGAGCAGCGTGGACGGCCCGCTGCAGGTCCCAGGCGGCGCTGGACATGGTCTAGCTCCTGCGGTCGCGGCGCGCGCGTTGCGAGGATTGCGGCGGCGGTGCATTCGGGTCGTCGCCGGTCGTTAGCGTGGCGCTCGCGGTGCGTTCGCGGACGAGCTGTTCGATGCGCTCTGCGAGGCGCCCTGTATCCTGCCCGGCGATGGTCACAATGAGCTTCACAGGTCACGCTCCATGCAGAGACACTTGAGCCAGCGCCGACGCTCGTCGATGTCGATGACGGCAAGGATCTCGAAGCGGCGATTGCTGCCGACGAGGCGCATGGAAGGCGTGACGCCAGCGCGATAGCGCAATGTGATCTCGTGGGAGATGTGCCCCGAGAGACCATCGGCGTCGAAAATCTCGTTACCGCTGGTCGGGCGGATCCGACCCCAGAGCTGGGCGACGGTAGTCCAGACTTCGGCTGCGCCGCCACCGCCGTCCGGCGTACGGGCCGCAGTCTCGAGCGTGAGGCGATGGCGCAGGCGGCCGATCGGGGCGCGCATCAGAGGCGCCTCCCACGATAGGGCGCGAGCAGCTCGGAGACGGCGACAGGAATGACGGTAGCGGTCGCGCCGATCTCGACAGGCTCGCGGTTCTCGTACCAGTGTGCGATGAGCAGAAGCAGCGCCTGACGAATGGACTGTGGCACGTTCGAAGCCGCATCCCCATACCCCACGATGAAATCGATCTCGATACCGTTGGCGGCGACGCTCGGGCTCGGCATGGTGCCGTTGCCGCGCCAGACAAGGCGCGCCGGGTTCGCGGCACCATCGAGGATGAAGGACGCGAGATCGAGGGTGTGGCTCGCGTCGGCATCGTCGAAGACTTTCACGGCGGTCACGCTTTGCACGGGCCGGAGCGGAAGGATCATCGTGCGCGAGGACGGCCACGTGTCGCGCCGCAAGCGCCAGGTCTGCGTGATGAGCGCGAGATCGAGTGCGGCCTCGATATGGAGACGTGACGCCATGATCAGGCTCTGTATGAGGGTGTCCTCAGCATTACTGTCGACGCGCAGGTGGGCCTTCGCCTCCGAGAGCGTGATCGGCTCGAGGGCGGGCGCGCTGAGAAGAACGGTGGACATGAGACACTCGCGCTGCAACTGAGGGAGCAGGAAATTGCGCGGGCGACACCGGTCGTGAGATCGATGCCGCCCGCGCGCTTCGGAGGCCGGCTGTCGCCATGCGTGCAGCGCCGGGAGGAGGCGTGCGGCGACGCAGCCGAGCAGGCACGACGGGCCGGTGTGTGAGCGAGACCACCGGCGGTCGCGGGAGCCTGATCGGTGGCGACAGTCTGCGCGGACCATTCCCGTAGGGGAGTCCGGGAATGGTTGCGCGGCGCATCCGAAGCAAAGCGGGGACGCGATCAGTCGCCGAACTGCAAGAGCTTGATTGCGTCGAAGTCCTGAACGCCGCCGCCGACGCGCTTGGTCGTGTAGAAGAGCACGTAGGGCTTCGACGAATAGGGATCGCGCAGAATGCGGATGCCGATGCGATCCACGATCAGGTAGCCACGACGGAAATCGCCGAAGGCAATGGCATAGGCATCCGCGGCGACATTCGGCATGTCCTCGGCTTCAGTGACCGGGAAGCCCATGAGCGACGGTGACTCGCCGGGACTGATGGCGGGGTGCCAGAGATAGTGGCCGTCATCGTCCTTGAGCTTGCGCACGATGGCCTGCGTCGAGCGGTTCATGACGAAGCGGGCGTTGGCGCGGTAACCGGCCTTGAGCGTGTAGACGAAGTCGATGAGCTTGTCGCCGGGATTGGTAGACGGAAAGGCCGCGTCGACGCCGGTCTTGATCGCGCCGATCTTGCCCCACACCCAGCTCGCTTCGGCGACCTTGTCGTAGTGCATGAAGCCGGTCGGCCTGCTGCTGCCGTTGCCCGTGACGAACGCCGTGCCTTCCTGCTCGGCGAAGGCGGAGCGGACTTCTTCGGCGATCCATTGGTCGATGTCGACGGCGGCGTCGTCCAGCAGTGCCGGCGTTGCGGCCGGCATGGCGTAGAGCTCCATGGTCGGGAAGGTGAGATCTGCGAGCGTGGGCGTGGCTGTCGTCGTTCGTTCGCCGGTCTCACCGACCCAACCAGCGCCGGCGCCGGTGATCGAAAACGGCTTCTTGAAGACCGAGCCCGAGACTTGGCGGACGCTTGCGATCGCGCGAATCGGCGAGATCTCCTTGAGCGCCGTGTTCACGGTCGTCTCTGTCTCGGCGGGCACGAGATAGCCGCCGTCAGGTCCGGATCCGACGGAGAGGGCTTTGCTTTCGATGTCGACGAGGCCGGCACTCTCGCCCTTGCGGACGTAGCCGTCGAAGGCCGCGCGATGCTCGCGGGCGAGCTGCGTGCGGGGACCGTTCGATGAGAGTACCGGGCGTGCCGCCTTGAGTGAGATCTCGTCAAGGCGTCGCTTGTTGTCGTCGAGCGCGCGGTCGAGGCGCTCGAGCTTCTCGGTGGTGAGAGGGTCGGCAGAGCCGCGCGTCTCGATGTCCGAGAGGCGGCGATCGTTCTCCTCCTTGTAGGTCTCGAAGGCGCGGAGAAGGTCGTCGATGGCATGGTTCAGGTCGGGGCTGCTCTTGATTTCGAGGCCCGGTGTCGTGGAGGTCATGAGCAATCGGTCCTTCAGGTGGCTGGCGTTGAGCGGAGGTAGGCAGCGACGGCAGCGCAGCGACTCGCAAGCTGGGCGGCCTCGATTGGGTTGGCGGCTGCATCCCGCAGAGCGGCCAGACCCTTGAAGCCGGAGCGGAGGACCGCTCGGGCTTCGGTGCGCGTGAGCCCAGCGTCCTGCGTGAGCCAGCGTTCGAATTCTCGCTCCGACGGCCGCCGGTCCGTGAAGGGGCGCGTTTTCACGGAGGCGATGCGGGCTTCGGGCAGCAGCGGGAACGTGACGACGGAGATCTCCCAGAGATCGACCTTCTCGATGCGGCGTACACCGCGGGCACGATCCCGATGGGCCTTGACCGTGCGGAAGCCGATCGAAAGCCCGTCAATCGCGCCGGCGCGCATGAGCGAGAGCACCTCGCGGGCGCGCGTGACGGTCGGCATGATGCGACCGCGGGCGAAGAGGCCTTTGGTATCCTCGGCGAGCGCTTCCCAGGTGCCGATCGGCTCGGCGGGATTGTGCTGGAAGAGCATGCGAACACCACCCGGGCCGCGAGCCGCGAGCGTGTCGCGGAATGCACCCGGCATGACGATGTCGCGGCCGAGATCCTGGCGATCGAAGAGAGAGGCGTAGCCCTCGAACACACCGTCATCGGCAACGCTCTTCATGTCGAGAGCCGTGAACTTTGCTTCGTGGGGAAGCGCACGAAGGGGTGTCGCAGATCGGGGTTCGATCACGATAAAACGCTCCGGTTTCGGATGAGGTTGCGTGGGTGTGTGATCAGGAGGTCGGCAGCGTGCCGCTGTCGGCGAGCGGGCTGTAGCCGGCGGCGGCGCGCTTCTCGTTGAGCGTGAGAAAGGACGCCCTCTCGAGGCGGGCCCAGAGCGCCTCGCGTTCCGGCGACAGCGCCTCGACCGCATCGAGATCGGGACGTAGTTCCAGTTCGGCGTCCCAGGCTGGCGCAAGCCAGCGGGAGAGTGCCTTGGATGTGCGGCCGACAAGCGGAATGATCGTCTGGCGCCAGAAGCCGCGCGTGGCTTCGGCCATGTTGGCGTAGGTGTTGTCGCCGGGAATGCCGAGCAGCATCGGCGGTACGCCGAGAGCAAGGGCGATCTCGCGGGCTGCTGCATTCTTGGCTTCGAGAAAGTCCATATCTTTGGGCGTGAGCGACATGGACTTCCAGTCGAGGCCGCCTTCGAGCAGGAGCGGCCGTCCGGCGTTGACAGCACCTTGGAAGCCTTGCTCGAGCTCGGCCTTGAGGCGCTCGTACTGCTCGGTCGTGAGGTTGCCGTCGCGCGCGGTGTAGACAAGTGCGCCGGACGGACGTGCGGAATTGTCGAGTAGCGCCTTGTTCCAGCGCGTTGCCGTGTTGTGAAGATCTATGGCGGTTGCTGCCGCTTCGAGCGGGCTCATGCCGTAGTGATCGTGCGCGGCGTGAAAGAGCTTCATATGGAGGATGCAGCGCACGCCCGGCACGCAATCGCCTGCAAGACGGATGGAGCGGCCCGCGACCGTGTATTCGTAGGCTTCCGGCCAGCCGTCCGAGCCGGGCACGACCTTCATGCGGTCTGGGCGCAGGACGTGCAGTTCGCGGATCTCGTCGTCGATGGCGACAGCTTCGATGTAGCTGTTCCCGGCGACGAGCAGGTGGCCGAAGAGCGTTTCGAGAAACTCGGGCCCGACCTGCGCCGGATTGGGTCGGCTGACGAGATCAGGCAGTGCGTGCCCCTCGATTTCCTCCTCGCCGCGATAGAGAAGGAGCGGCACCGAGGCGGTGGTCTCGGCGATCATGCGCACGCAGCGATAGACAATGGCGTTGCCCATGAAGCCTTCGCGGGCGAAGGCGGCATAGTCGCGTGGCGTCCACGCGGGCTGGCGCAGCGTATCGAGCGCGATCATCGGGCCGACAGCGCTGGCTTTCGTCTCTGCCGATGGTCGCGGCGATGCCAGGCGAGTTGGCACGGCTCTGCCGACCCAGCGGCCGATGAGAGCGCCGAGCGAGGTCGCAACGGATGTCGAGGTCATTCAGAGCGTCCGTATGGTTGGGCTGCGCGGATTCGTCAGCATGAGATCGGTGAGCGCCCACACGAGCGCGTCGAGCCGATCCGGGCTCTTGCCCTGGGCGAGACCGTCGGCGCCGAAGGCACACATCTGGCTTTCGAGGTCGGGCCACTCGCCGACGTGGATGACGCGGCCCTCGGCATAGAGGGCGGAGACCGGCTCGGCGCGCACCCACTTGCCGCGCGTGGCGCGCACGGCGCGGATCGGCACTGAGGCATCGACTTGGCGCATGACGCCGACGACGAGATCGCCGCCCTGGTTCACCTCGGCGACGATACGGTCGGCGGCGAAGTCGCGGTAGGCGGCGATCGCGGCGCGGGCCCAGATGGCCGGCTCGCGGCCGCGGATGGTTCTGTCAGCAAGAACGTAAGCGCGGCCGTCCTCGCCGAGGCCGGCGACGATGATACCGCAAGCGTCGGAGTTCGTGTTCGAGGTCACGGGCGGATCGACCGCGACGACGATGCGGGTGAGCTCGGGTGGTGCCGCAATGCGGTGCTGATCGAGCCAACTTTTGCGCCAGAGACCGCCGCCGCGGTCTTCCACGATTTCTCCGTCGATCTCCTGGCGCCCGAGGGTGGTACCGCCGTAGCGTTTCAGTACGCTCGTGAGGAAGGACGGCGCGAGGTTCGCCGCGTTGTCGGTTGTTTTGGCGCGCGATGTGACAGTCGCCTCGTCCGCCATGAGCTTCTTGATGAGCGCGATCGGTCGTGGCGTCGTCGTGACGACGGACTGCGGATGGCTGCCGAGGCGGAGTGCAAACTGGAGCATGTCCCAGGCGTGCTGCGCACGCCGCCACTAGGCGAGCTCGTCG
>CAUJKI010000343.1 GCA_963205015.1 Pseudomonadota bacterium | reverse complement strand
CGGCATCTGCTCGAAGACGGCTTCGATCACCGCGTCGGCATCGCCGATCTCCTCGTATGTCTCGACAGGCGTGATGAGCGCGAGCCGCGCGTCCATTTCCTCCTGGGTAATACTGCCGCGCTTGACGCTGACGGCGTAGTTGTCGCGGATGCGCTGGAGGCCGCGATCGAGAACTTCCTTGGAGGCATCGAGCAGCCGCACTGGGAGGCCGACATCGGCGAAGCTCATGGCAATGCCGCCGCCCATGGTGCCGGCGCCGACCACGGCCATGGTCTTGATCTCGGGGAGTTTCAGATCCTTCGGCAGGCCGGGAATGCGCGCGATTTCGCGCTCGGCGAAGAAGGCATAGCGCAGCGCCTTGGCTTCCTCGGAGCTGACGAGTTCCAGGAACAGGCGGCGCTCCTCGGCAATGCCTTCGGCGAAGGGGAGCTTGGTGGCGGCCTCGACCGCGGCAATGCAGCTATAGGGCGCCTTCTGGCCGCGGGCCTTGCGGGCGATCGACTTCCTCATGGCCTCGAACATGCCGGGATCGGCCTTGGCCTCGGCGAGCTTGTCGTTGCGTGCGCTGACGCGCGGCAACGGGCGCGCGTCGGCAATGCGCTTTGCATAGGCGATCGCGACGCCGCGCAGGTCCTTGCCGTCGACAATCTCGTCAATGATGCCGAGCGCGTTCGCCTCGGCTGCGGGCACGTGGCGCCCTGTCGTGATCAGTTCCAATGCCGCCTTGGGGCCGATGAGGCGCGGCAGGCGCTGCGTACCGCCGCCGCCCGGAATGATGCCGATGAGTACCTCCGGCAACCCGACCTTCGCGTCGGCAACGGCAATGCGGTAGTGGCAGGCGAGCGCGTGCTCGAGCCCGCCGCCGAGCGCAAAGCCGTGAATGGCGGCAACGACCGGCTTGTTCACTTCGTCGAGCAGCTCGTAGCTGCGCCGCTTGGGTGGCGGGCGCGACTGATCGAAGCCGCGGATGTCGGCGCCGGCGATGAAACTGCGCCCCGCGCCGATCAGCACGAAGGCTTTCACGTTCGGATCGGCCTCGCCCTTCTCGAGCGACGCGACGATGCCTTCCGTGACGCCCGGGCCGAGCGCATTGACCGGCGGATTGTCGATCGTAATGACGCCGATGCCGTTCTCGACATCGAAGCGGACGACGGGCTTGTCGGTCATGGCACTATCTCCTCGGTTCTCTTTGTTATCCGGCTCAGGCCATTTCGGCGGCGAGCTGCTTCAGGTACCACTCGCCATCGCCGAGCAGGCTCTCGCACAGCACGAGGCGCTTGTAGTAGTGGCCGACGATCAGCTCGTCGGTCATGCCCATGCCGCCGTGGAGCTGGATGGCCTGTCCGCCGACGAAGCGCGCGCACTGCGCCGTCTTCACCTTCGCTTTCCATATGGTGTGGCGCGCCTGCGGATCGCCGTCGTCGACGGCCTGCAGCGCAGCGTGGACGATCGCACGCGCTTCTTCCGTGGTGACGCTCATGTCGACGAGGCGGTGCTGGAGCACCTGGAACTGCGAGAGAAGCTGGCCGAACTGCTTGCGCGTCTTGAGGTAGTCGACGGTGATCTGCGTCACCGCGGCCATGGCGCCGACCGCTTCGGCGCAGACGGCGATCGCGCCGCGGTCGAGGATATCGCCGATCGCCGGCAGCAGGTCCGCATCGCCCGCACCGAGCCTCGCGCTCGTCGGCACGCGCACGCCCGTGAGCGTCATCGCTGCGCCGCGGCGGCCGTCGAGGGCCGGTGCTGGCGCGAGTTTGATGCCGGCGCTCGTACGCGGAACCAGGAAGAGCGCGACAGGCCCCGATGCCGATCCGAGCCGCGCACTGATGACGAGCGTGTCCACTGCGTGCGCGGCGATCGTATGGGCCTTGGCACCGTCGATCACGTAGCCGTCACTCTCGCGCCGCGCGATCGTGCGGACGTAATCGCGGGCATAGCCGCCGTCCGGCTCGGCATGACAGAAGGCGAGTGTGAGCTTGCCTGTTGCGATGTCGGCGAGAAGCTTCTGCTGATCGGGCGTGCCGGCCTTCTCGATGGCCGACGCACCGAGCACGATCGTGCCGAGGAAGGGCTCGAGCAGCAGGAAGCGGCCGGCGCCGGCCATCACGATGCCGAGCTCGGTCGCACCGCCGCCGGCTCCGCCGGCACTCTCCGGCAGGCAGACGCCGAGCCAGCCCATCTCCGCGTAGGTCGCCCAGTCGGCGCGGCTGAAGCCGTCGCCGTCCTCGGCGCGTGCAACTTTCTTGAAGTGCTCGAACGTGTATTTGTCGGCGAGGAGATCGCGGAGGCTGTCGTTCAGGAGCTGGCGCTCTTCGCTGGAAAATGCAGGCATCGATGGACCTCAGAGACCGAGAGCGCCCTTGGCGATGATGTTCTTCTGCACTTCGCTCGAACCGCCGTAGATCGTGGCGGCGCGACGATAGAGATGCTCGTAGACGAGGCCGGCGGAGTCGGTCGGCCCGATCAGTTCGCCGTTCCAGCCGGCGTGCAGAGCGTCCGTCTGGTAGAGCTGGCCATAGCGACCGAGCACGTCCATGACCGATTGCAGGATGGCCTGCTGCAGCTCCGTGCCGCGCAGCTTGAGCGCTGCCGCACCCATGAGTGTCGGGGCGCCGCCTTCCTCGGCCGTAGCCGCGAGCTGGTCGGCCATGAGTGCCTTGACCGTTGCCAGCGCGACCTCATGCTCGGCGACCTTGCGCCGCCAGAGCGGATCCTCGGCCAGCGGCTTGCCGCCTTCGCGCGTCTCCGCGAGCAGGCGGCTCAAGGCATCGAGGTTGGCCTGCAGGCGGGAGATCTCGACATTGCCGACGCGCTCGTTGGCGAGCAGGAACTTGGCGTAGGTCCAACCCTTGCCCTCTTCGCCGATCAGGTTCTCGACCGGCACGCGCACGTCGTCGAAGAACACCTCGTTGAGATGGTGGCTCATGGTGATCGCGATGATCGGGCGCACGGTGATACCGGGCGTCCTCATGTCGATCAAAATGAAGGAGATGCCTTCCTGCTTCTTGCCACTGTCGTCCGTGCGCACGAGACAGAACATCCAGTCCGCCCAGTGCGCGAGCGAGGTCCAGATCTTCTGGCCGTTGATGACGTAGTGGTCGCCGTCGCGCACAGCCTTGGTCTTGAGCCCGGCGAGGTCCGAGCCGGCGCCGGGCTCGGAATAGCCCTGGCACCACCACGTGTCGTTCCTGATGATGCCGGGCAGATATGTGCGCTTCTGCGTCTCGGTGCCGAACGTGTAGATGACCGGCCCCGCCATGTTCACGCCGAAGGGGACGAGTGGCGGCGCACCGGCCCGGCCGAGCTCCTCGTTGAAGGCGAGGGTCTGCGCCGGGCTCCAGCCGAGCCCACCGTGCTCCTTCGGCCATTTGCCGGTGATCCAGCCGCGCGCGCCAAGCCGCTTCAGCCAGGCGTCGTACTCGTGGCGCTCGAGGTGCTGGCCCATGGCCTGCTTGCGCTGAACCTCCGCAGGCAGCTCGCGCGCGCAGAAGTCGCGCACCTCGGCGCGGAAGGCATCGAGCGACGTATCGCGTTCGACGGACCTGATGAACATGCGCGTGCTCCTCCAGCCGGATGTCGGCAATCGGGGGCGACCGTAGAAACCGCCCCCCTCTTTGGCAATGCCGCAATCAGTTTGCGGTCATGCCGCCATCGATGACGAGTTCGCTGCCCGTGACCCATGCCGCCTCGTCCGAAGCGAGGTAGAGGCAGCCGGCGGCGATATCGGCGGGCGTGCCGAAGCGGCCGAGGGGCGTCGCGGCGAGGCGGGCCCGCGCGACTGCGGGATTGGAATGACCGGGTTTGGTCATGGGCGTGTCGACGAAACCCGGATGGATCGAGTTCACGCGGATCTTTTCCGGCGCGTACTGGATCGCTGCTGCCTTCGAGAAGATGCGCACCGCGCCCTTCGAGGCATGATAGGCGCCATTGGAGTGCGAGCCGATGATGCCGCAGATGGACGAGATGTTGATGATCGATCCGCCGCCTGCGCGCTGCATGGCCGGGATCACGGCCTTGACGCCGAGGAAGGTGCCGGTCGCGTTGATCTCCATGACCTTGTTCCAGACATCGAGCGTCTGCTCGCCGATGCGCCCGCCGGCCGTCAGCGTCGTCTGGAGATTGAGTTTGGGATCGCGGCCCGAGATGCCGGCAATGTTGCAGAGAATGTCGACGCGGCCGTAGCGCTTCTCGGCTTCGGCCACGATTTCGGCCCAGCGGGTCTCGCTCGCGACGTCCTGTTCGGCAAAGGAGGCCGTGCCGCCCTTACCGGTGATCTCCTCTGCGATGCTCCGGCCGAGCGCACCGTTAGCGTCCGTCAGCAGAACCTTGGCCCCGTGGAGTGCGAAGGCGCGTGCCGTCTCCGCGCCGATGCCGGATGCGCCGCCCGTCACGATCGCGACTTTGCCGGCGAGCCTGGGTCCCGGTTGCATGACTGTCTCCTCCTTGTTGTGTGGGCTTTCCCTTGTCGCGCAGGGTGGCGCCAAACGGCGCGGGCGTCCAGCTCCGCAAACGAATACGGGCCACCCGAAGGCGGCCCGCATCGTCAGTCAGGGAGGAGAAAGGAGTTGGTCGGGCTCAGACCGGAGGCTCACCGAAGATGAGCACGGCATTGAGACCGCCGAAGGCAAAGGAGTTCGACATGACGTTTCTGACCTTGGCGGCGCGCCCGACGTTCGGGATGTAGTCGAGGTCGCACTTGGGGTCGGGCTCGTCGAGGCCGATGGTCGGGGGCAGCCAGCCGTCCTGCAGAGCCTTGATGCAGGCGATCGCCTCCACCGCGCCGCCGGCGCCGAGCAGGTGGCCCGTCATGGACTTGGTGGACGAGATCGGCAGCTTCTTTGCGTAATCGCCGAAGACCATCTTGATGGCGTTCGTCTCGTTCACATCGTTGAGCGTCGTCGCCGTGCCATGGGCATTGAGGTAGCCGATGTCCTCGGGCTTCAGGCCGGCGTCGGCGAGCGCCATCTGCATGGCGCTCCGCGGCCCGTCGATGTCCGGGTTGACCATGTCCTTGCTGTCCGAGGACATGCCAACGCCCTTGAGCTCGGCAAGGATGGTCGCGCCACGCGCCTTGGCGTACTCCAGGCTTTCCAGCACCAGCGCGCCTGCGCCTTCACCGAGAACCGTACCATTGCGCTTCTTCGAGAAGGGGAAGCAGCCCTCGGGCGAGAGGACGCGCATGGCCTGCCAGGTACGGAGCGAGCCATGCGTGAGCACCGCTTCCGAGGCGCCCGTGACGGCGACGTCGACGAGGCCATGGCGGACGTAGTCGGCACCGATGGCGATCGCGTGCGTCGCGGTGGAGCAGGCCGAGCAGGTGGCGAAGGTCGGGCCCTTGATGCCCTGCTCGATCCCGATGTGGGCGGCCGCCGACGAGCCGATGATGCGGAGCAGCGTCAGCGGATTGGTCGCCTTCTTCTGCTTCACGAAGAGATCGTCATAGGCCGTCTCGATGGTATTGAAGCCGCCGGCGCCCGAGCCGAAGATGCAGGCTGCGCGATACGGGTCTGCGATGGGGGTCGGGAGGCCGGCGTGCTTCCAGGCCTCTTCGGCCGAGCGGCCGGCGAACCAGGAATAGCGGTCGCCGTACTGGACCCTCTTGCTCGACACGTGTTTGGCCGGATCGAAGCCTTTGATCTCGGCCGCGATGTGGATGTACAGATCCTGAAGCTCGAAACTCTCGATCGGGCCGACGCCGCAGCGCCCTTCCCGCATCGACGACCACAT
>CAUJKI010000342.1 GCA_963205015.1 Pseudomonadota bacterium | reverse complement strand
CCTCTCCCCGCAAGAGCGGGGAGAGGGAGAATTAGACTGTCGTTACCTTCAGATCCGAGAACTTCACCTCGGGCGAACGCTCCTCGATCCAGTTCAGCGTGAACGCCGATTGCGCCATGAAGACCGGATCGCCGTCGAGGTCGTTCGCGATCTGAAGCCTGTTGCGTTCGATGAACTTGTCGAGATCGGCCCGGTTCTCGGCGGAGATCCAGCGCACCGTATCGCAAGGCGCCGGATCGAAGCCCACCGGCAATCCGTATTCGTTGGCAAGACGGTCGGCGAGCACATCGAGCTGCAGGGCGCCGATCACGCCCACGACCGGCGGCGAGCCATCGATCGGCGAGAAAAGCTGGACGACCCCTTCTTCCGCCATTTCCTGCAGCGCCTCGCGCAGTTTCTTCGCGCGGATGGCATCCTCGAGCCGGATGCGGCGCAAGATCTCCGGCGCAAAGCTCGGGATGCCGAGGAATTTCAGATCCTCGCCCTCGGTCAGCGCATCGCCGATGCGCAGCGTGCCGCGGTTCGGAATGCCGACCACGTCGCCGGCAAAGGCCTCCTCCGCGATAGAGCGGTCCTGCGCAAAGAAGAACTGCGGCGAGGTGATCGCCATGGTCTTGCCCGTGCGCACGACCTTGACGCGCATATTGCGCGTAAGTTTGCCCGAGCACACGCGCATGAAGGCAATGCGGTCGCGGTGGTTCGGGTCCATGTTCGCCTGGATCTTGAACACGACGCCGGACATGGTGGGCTCGGTCGCCTCTACCATGCGCGCCGCCGCCTTCTGTGCACGCGGCGGCGGCGCATAGGCCACGAGCGCATCGAGCAGATTGCGTACGCCAAAATTCTTGAGCGCGCTGCCGAAGTACACGGGCGTCAGCGTGCCGTGGCGGAAGGCCTCGAGATCGAACTGCCCGCAGGCGCCTTCGACCAGATCCATTTCCTCGCGCCAGCGCGCGGCGGTGTCGCTGTCCACGAGGGTATCGATGATCGGGTCGGCGGGGCCGCTGGTCGCGATGCCGTCCGGGTCCTCGTCGAGGCGCGTGATGTGCTTGCTCAGCAAGTCATACGTGCCGCGGAAATCGCGGCCGCGCCCGATAGGCCAGACCATGGGCGCGGTATCGAGCGCCAGCGTCTTCTCGATCTCGTCGAGCAGCTCCAGCGGCTCCTGGCTCTCGCGGTCCATCTTGTTGATGAACGTGATGATCGGGATGTCGCGCAGGCGGCAGATCTCGAAGAGCTTGCGCGTCCGCGCCTCGATGCCGCGCGCGGCGTCGATCACCATGATCGCGGCGTCGACGGCAGTCAGCGTGCGATAGGTGTGATCCGAGAAGTCCTCGTGGCCCGGCGTGTCGAGCAGGTTGAAAACTGTGTCGCGGTACTCGAAGGTCATGACCGACGTCACGACCGAGATGCCGCGTGCGCGCTCGATGGCCATCCAGTCCGAGCGCGTGCGCCGCCGGTCGCCCTTGGCGCGGACCTGGCCGGCGAGCTGGATCGCGCCGCCGAACAGCAACAGCTTCTCGGTCAGCGTGGTCTTGCCCGCGTCAGGGTGCGAGATGATCGCGAACGTGCGCCGCCGCGCGACCTCGCGCGCGATCTCGCCACCGGGGCGGGCGCGGGCTTCGGCGGGCGCCACGACCGCGGTCGGGCTTTCGTCGTTCAAGGGCTTTGGCCTCCAGGATCCTGAATCGTGCGTGGCTATACCACTATATGGGGCGTCAGGTCACGGTGCGGCAGGTGGGGCGGCGTCGCCCGCGCCCCAACCGGAGGCGCCCCCCGTCCCCCGTCCTTTTGAGGTTTGGAGATTGTACATTCGGTAGCGGCCGAAGGCCGAGAAGTTGGAACGCCTACCGGCGAGGCCGTTCCGCGGCGCCGGTAGGTGGGGCCGTCGGCGACCGCAGCAAAAATTACTCCCGATCGCGCGGTACATCGCGCATCAGGAACGCCACCGGGACCGACAGCGCGGCCGTGATGGCGAACAGATAGAATGCGTTGATATAGCCGATCATAGCGGCCTGCCGCTGCAACTCGCCCGCGAGTGCGAGCAGCCCGCCCTGGCTCTCGAGGTTCCAGAGGCCGACGGCGCCGGGATAGGCAAGCACCCTGTTGAAGGGCGAGATATGCTCCGTGAAGGTCGAGTAGCTCGCGGCCGTGGAGCGCACGAGCACGACGATCGCGAGCGAGATGAAGAGGCTCGAGCCGAAGTTCCGCACGAGATGGAAGACGGACATGCCGTCGGTGATGCGGCCCTTGTCCAGCGTGGCGAAGGCGAGCACGGACATGGGCGTGAAGGCGAGGCCGAAGCCGAAGCCCTGCAGCGCGTTCGTCCAGAAAACGTCGAAGTCCGTGAGATTGATGTCGAGATTGGCCATGCCCCACCCCGCGGCGGCCTGACAGGCCATGCCGAGGGCGAGCGTGAGGCGCGGGTAGAGGCGCGTCATCGGGACGATGATGAGGAACGAGGCCCAGTTCCCGAGGCCGCGTGATGCCAAAAGGAGGCCGATCGAGCTGTCGGGATAGCCGCGCAGGTCATGAAGCAGGCCCGGATAGAGTGCGATCGCGGTGAAGCTGTGCGCACCCATGACGAAGGCGACGATCAGGCCCAGAGCAAAGTTCCGATCGAGCAGGAGTGTCGGATCAAGGAAGGGCTTCCTGGCGCTGAATGTGTGGACGAGGAATATCCAGAGGGCGACGATGGCGATCAGCAACTCGATCCAGATCTCGGTCGACTCAAACCAGTCGAGGCGGTTGCCGCGGTCCATGATGAGCTGAGCGGCGGCGATGGCGACTGACAGCGCAATGAAGCCCGTCCAGTCGAAATGACGGTTCTCGCGCGACGTATGCCCGGAAAGCGCGATCCACGTGCAGACACACGCGACGATGCCCGGCGGCACGATCATCAGGAACGACATGCGCCAGCCGTACATTTCGCTGATGTAGCTGCCGACGAGCGGCCCGGTAACGGGGCCCAGCACGCCGCCGATGCCCCAGATCATCATGACCATGGCGTGCATGTGACGCGGGAAGGTCGCGAGGATGATCGCCTGCCCCATCGGCATGATGGGTGCTCCGAACAGGCCCTGGCCGACGCGGAACAGGATCAGGGTCTCGAGGCTGGTCGAGAAAGCGCATAGCAGCGACGAGACGGTAAATCCCAGCGTCGAACCGAACATGACCGCGCGCCAGCCGAGCCGGCTCGCCAGCCAGCCGACGAGCGGGGTGCCGATGGCCGTCGCGATGAGGTTGAAGGTGATCACCCAGGCGATCTGGTCCTGGGTCGCCGACATCGAGCCCTTGATCTGCGGCAGGACGACGTTGGCCATCGTGATCGTCATGCCGAAGAGCAGCGTGCAGAGCTGCACCATCAGCAGGATGAGCCATTGGCGGGCTGTGACGCTGCCGAGGCCGGACGATGCGGTCTGCGTGGTCATGCCTGGTAATGGCTGGATGGGCATGGGGCGGCGCGGCGACGGCAACGCGCTCCGCGGCGGCATAAAATCAGCTAATGGTGCGACTGTCACCCATCAGGCTTCGCAGGTGCGCTCGGGAACAGGATGGTCGCGCTGGCGTTGCATACCTGCCAGTATCGCGGGCCAGTATCGCGCGGCTGAAGGAGCTTCACGGGAGCTGCTGTCATGGACATCGAGAGGCTGCATTTTGCGCCGGACGGGCTCATTCCCAACAACCCGGAGCTGCCCTTCGTCTGCTATCGGGCGGCCCTCGATGTCGCGGGGCGCGCGCCGGAGCAGTGCATCATCCACCACTTTGCGGCGAACGGGTGGGGTGATGCATGGATCAACGGCATTTATCCCTTTCAGCACTACCACACGACCGCGCACGAGGTGCTGGGCATTGCCAAGGGGCGTGTGCTGGTACAGTTCGGCGGCCCCAGCGGCCCGCACCTCGAGGTGGCTGCCGGCGACGTCGTGCTGATCCCGGCGGGCGTCGGCCACTGCCGGCTCGACATGAGTAGCGATCTTTCGGTGGTGGGCGCCTACCCCGAGGGGCAGTCCGCGGACCTGAGGCGTGATAACGCGAGCGACTTCCGCGGTGCCGCCGAACGCATCGCCAAGGTCGGGCTCCCGCGGCTCGATCCGGTGACGGGCGCGCCGTTTACCGTGGCGCCGTAAGCGCATGGGCTCACTGCGCGCGGGTTTACGGTTTTAATCCTCCAGGCTCTCGACTATGTATCTGCCCCGGCGGCGGGCCACCCGCCGGCCCTTCCTGGAGTGCGCGACATGACTGCCAATGCGCCTGTGCCGAAGCCGGGCATTCTCGACATTCAGGCCTACGTGCCGGGCGAGAGCACTGTTGCGGGCGGCTTGAAGCCGATCAAGCTCTCGTCCAACGAGACGCCGCTCGGCGCGAGCCCGAAGGCCGTAGCGGCCTACAGGGCGCTTGCCGACGAGCTGGCGCTCTACCCGGACGGTGCGGCGACGGCACTACGCAACGCCATTGGCCGGACGTACGGGCTCGATCCTGCCCGCATCGTATGTGGGTGCGGATCCGATGAGCTGCTGCATCTGCTTGCACACGCCTATGCCGGGCCGGGCGACGAGGTGCTTTTCACCGTGCACGGCTTCCTCGTCTACAAGATCGCGACGCTCGCCAATGGCGCGACGCCGGTCATCGCGCCGGAGAAGGATTTCCGTACCGACGTGGATGCGCTGATCGCGCGTCTCACGCCGCGCACGAGGGTCGTCTTCCTGGCCAATCCGAACAACCCGACGGGCACGTACATTCCTTTCGACGAAGTGCGCCGCCTGCACGCCGCCCTGCGCCCGGATACACTGCTCGTGCTCGATTCCGCCTATGCAGAGTACGTGCGCCGCAACGACTACGAGGCTGGCATCGAGCTCGTCGCGACGACGCAGAACACCGTGATGACGCGGACATTCTCGAAGATTCATGGCCTCGCCGGCCTGCGTCTCGGCTGGGCCTATTGCCCCTCTGCCATTGCCGATGTGCTCAACCGCATCCGCGGCCCTTTCAACGTCACCTCGGCGGCGATCGCTGCCGGCGTCGCGGCGATCGAAGATGCCGCGCATGTCGAGCGCTCGGTGGCGCATAACGACACGTGGCTGCCCTGGGTGACGGACGAAATCGGCAAGCTCGGTCTCAAGGTCACGCCGAGCGTCGGTAATTTCGTGCTCATTCATTTCGACGAGGCGGGCGCGCGGAGTGCCGCCGCCGCCGACGAGTTCCTCAAGAGCCGCGGCATCATCGTGCGCCGCGTCGGCGGCTATGCGCTGCCCCACGCGCTGCGCATGACCATCGGCACGGAAGAGGACAATCGTGCGGTCGTCACGGCCCTCTCGGACTTTGTGAAGGGTGGCGCGCGATGAGGCAGCACTTCGACACGGTTGCGCTGATCGGTATCGGCCTGATCGGCTCGTCGATCAGTCATGCCGTGCGGCGGGGTGGGCTCGCACGCCGCATTGTCGGTGCCGCCAAGACCGAGGCGACGCGAGCGACGGCACTGCGACTGGGCCTCGTCGATGAGGTGTTTGCGAACCCGGCCGACGCCGTGAAAGAGGCCGATCTCGTCATCCTGTGCGTGCCCGTACGCGCGTGCGGGCCGGTTGCGGGCGAGATCTCGGCAAGCTTGAAGGCCGGCGCCATCCTCACCGACGTCGGCTCGGTCAAAGGCTCGGTCGTGGCAGATGTTGGGCCGCATGTGCCGGCCGGTGTCCACTTCATTCCTGGGCATCCGATCGCCGGCACCGAGCATTCGGGACCCGAGGCGGGCTTTGCCGAGCTGTTCGATGGGCGCTGGTGCGTACTGACGCCGCCGCCGGGCACCGACGGTGCTGCCGTCGACCGGCTGAAAGCCTTCTGGCAGGCCCTCGGCAGCAACGTCGAGATCATGGCGCCGGATCATCACGACATGGTGCTCGCGATAACGAGCCATGTGCCGCATCTCATCGCGTTCAACATCGTGAATACGGCGGCGCATCTCGAACGCGTGACCGAGAGCGAGGTGATCAAGTTCTCGGCTGGCGGCTTCCGGGATTTCACGCGTATCGCCGCTTCAGACCCGACCATGTGGCGGGATGTGTTCCTCACCAACCGGACCGCGATGATTGAAATGCTCGGGCGCTTTACCGAGGATCTGCTTCATCTTCAGCGCGCGATGCGGTTCGGCGACGGCGAGACGTTGTTCCGCATGATTACCGAGGCGCGCCATATCCGCCGCGGCATCATCGAGGCGGGGCAGGATACCGCGGCACCGGACTTCGGCCGGCATAAGACCGGACCGACCAATCCCGCCGACGGCAATAAGAACTGAAAGCCCAGAGGGCTGCTACCGGATCTTCGTGGCTTCCCGGGACGGGTAGGCCGCTACTTCATCGACGACTTGTGCTTGGCGCCGTGCTTGTCCCAGAGATCCTGCTCTTCGCGGTGGCCGTCCTGGTGCGTGATGCTGATACCCCACCACTTGCGACGGACCTCGTTGTAGTGGACATCCGGATCGTACACGAGCTTGGTCAGGCTGAGGAATTCCGAACTCAGCCGGCCGACGGACTGCAGCACGAGGTAAGACGTGACCACGAGGTTGCGGCGCGTCGTCTCAAGCTGCACCTGCGTCGAAAGGTACTCCTGCTCGGCGTTCAGCACGTCGAGGATCGTGCGCTGGCCGACCTTCTGCTCTTCGCGAACGCCTGTCAGAGCCGTACGCGCGGCAGTGACTGCGGCTTGATCGGATTCGAGCTGAGCGCGTGCTGCCGTGAGCTGCGCCCACGCCGAGAACACGCCTTGGCGCGCAACCGTGCGGGCCTGCTCGATATCCTGCAGCCGGGCGAGATGAAGATGCTTGGCCTGCCGGACACGCGCCTGCACCGAGCCACCGTCATAGAGCGGAATGCTGACGCGCCCCGTGACCGAAGTGCCTTCCCGCTCGTCGGTTCCCTGTGAGGGGTCCCAGCGCTGACTGTAGCCGGCATCGAGCCGGACCTCAGGCAAGAGCTCGCCCCAGATCCGATCGACGGTGAACCGCGCCGCCTGCTCCCGGTAGAGGGCTGCCACGACGCTCGGCGTCTCGCGTATCGCGATGGCAATGGCCTCTTCCTGGGTCTTCGGGATGCGCGAGTAGGGCCCCGGCGGATCGACGAGACGGCCAGGGGGATGTCCGACCACACGCTCGAAGACGGCGCGGGAAATCTTCAGGTTGGACCTTGCCGTGTCCAACGCCGAAATCGACGAGGCGCGGCGGGATTCCGACTGCGCGACGTCCGTCCGCGTGACCTCGCCGACGGCAAACCGGTCGCGCGTCGCCTGCAACTCGCGGGAGAGAACATTGACGTTGTTCTCGCGCAGGCGGACGATCGCCTGATCGCGTATGACGTCCATGAAGGCCGTCGCCGCATCGAGGAGCACGCCCTGCTCAATGGTGCGGAGGTTTTCGCGGCCGGCCCGCACGAGAGCTTCGGCCTCATTGACGGCATTGACGGTTCGGAAGCCGCTGAAGATCGGCTGGCTAAGGCCGACGGAGTAACCCTTGGATGTCTGGCTGCCGTCACCAGGAGACCCCGGCCGAGAGCGCTGCCATGTGTTCGTGACGTCGGCATCAGCGGATATGACCGGGCGATAGCCCGAATTCGCGATCGAGACATCCTCGTCGGTCGCCCTGAGGCGCGCGCGCTCGGCGTCGATCGTCGGATTGTACTTATAAGCGGCCGCGAGCGCCTGGAGCAGCGTCTCCGCGCGGGCAGGCGCCGCAGGAAGCAGGGCGCTGATGGCAATGATGCCAGCGGCAACCGCCCCCTTCAGCAACTTGCCACCGCTGTGGCCCGATGCCCTTCTCAAGTCACCAATTACTGCCATTCGGTCTGCCGCTCGAAGCCTGAGTTGTCGTAGAGCTCGCGCTACGCGGTTACCCACACAAAACTCACAGCTCGTCCAAAGCTTGCTCAGTACCCGGCCGCGCACCGCGCATTGGCCGACTCACCCCATTTCCCCAGTGGATTAGGGAGCGTTCGCCAGACAAAGGAAAGGGAAAATAAACAATCAGTCAGGAAGACCCGCGACAGCGTGGCCTGAAGACTACACTCCGGCCGGCGAACCGATCGCATACTCGCTGTCATAGTGGCCGCCGCCCGGCCGTCGCCAACGATCAGACATCGGAGCGGCGGGCGTCTTGCGCCGTCGGTAGGCAAGATTGCGCTCCGGCCGCGGTATCGCTATAAGCGGCGCATCTCAACGTTCTGAGAGCCTGCGCGGCACCCTTGGAGGCCGGCAGGCATCGGCAGGTGCCCCGGTCATGCCATGGCTGGGGCCGGTTTTGTTTGGAGACAGCAGAAATGGCCCAGGCCAATGTGATCAAGGCTTCGGCGCGCCCGGCAAGCGGCAAGGGGGCCGCACGTGCCGTCCGGCGTACCGGCAATGTCCCGGCAGTCGTCTACGGCGGCGACGAGGGAACGACCGATACCATCCAGATCGATGCCAACGATCTGTTTATCATGATTAAGCGCGGGCGCTTCCTCTCGACGGTGTTCAATATCGACGTCGGCGGGCGCACGCTCCGGGCCATCCCGCGCGACGTCCAGCTCGATCCCGTGAAGGATTTTCCCCTGCATGTGGACTTCCAGCGCATCGGCGCGGACAACCGGGTGCGCGTCGGCGTGCCGGTGCGTTTCATCAATGAGGCACTCTCGCCCGGCCTGAAGCGCGGCGGCGTCCTCAACGTCGTGCGCCACGAGGTCGAGGTGTGGTGCCCAGCCGACAAGATTCCGGACCACTTCGAGATCGATCTGACCGGCCTTGCGATCGGTCGCTCCGTCCACATCTCCGCTGTTGCGCTCCCCGAGGGCGTGAAGCCGACGATCGCCGATCGCGATTTCACCATCGCGACGATCGCCGGTACGGGCGGCAAGGACGAGGAGGAGACGCCGGCTGCGGGTGCAGCGGCGCCGGCGGGCGATGCTGCCAAGGGGGCGGCTGCGCCTGCGGCGAAGGCAGCGGCCTCGGCCGCACCTGCCGCTAAGGAGGCACCGAAGGGCAAGAAGTAGCCACGCCCGGGGGCGCAAGCACGCGCGGGTGAGCCATGAAGCTCTTCGTCGGTCTCGGGAACCCTGGCGCCAAGTACGCCCGGCACCGTCACAACGTCGGCTTCATGGCCGTCGAGCAGATCGCCGACCGTCATGGCTTCGGGCCCTGGCGGCGTCGTTTTCAGGGCTACGCGGCGGACGGTGAGCTCGACGGCACCAAGGTGCTGTTGCTCAAGCCGGACACCTACATGAACGAGAGTGGCCGTGCCGTCGGCGAGGCGGCGCGGTTCCTCAAGCTTGCAACCAGCGACATCGTGGTCTTCCACGACGAGCTGGATCTCCTTCCCGGCAAGCTCAAGGTGAAGACTGGCGGTGGCAACGCCGGGCACAACGGGCTGCGTTCCATCACCGCTCATCTCGACAACGAGTACGTGAGGGTGCGGATCGGCATCGGGCATCCGGGTGCCAAGGAGCTCGTCCAGGCGTGGGTGCTGCACGACCAGGAGTGGACGCGCGACCAGACCGTCACGGAGGAGGGCGTCCACGAGCGGCTGATCCGCGCAGCGCCGTTCTCGTAGTCCACACGAGACGCCTCGACCGCTAGACTGTCGCCTCCACCGGGCATGCGGGAGAGGCGGCGATGGGCAGACGGACGGGACACGACCCGCTCGCCGCGCTTCGCTTCCCCGCCT
>CAUJKI010000341.1 GCA_963205015.1 Pseudomonadota bacterium | reverse complement strand
TCTCGTTGCTGGGCAGCAGGATATCCCAGGTCGAAATCTCGATCGGATGCCCGGCCGTCGCCGATTTCTTCAATCCGGTGGCCACGCTCTGGCCCGCCTCACCGAAACCCAGAATGCCGACGCGCAGTTTGGCCATGGCGTGAGTCCTCCGTCGTTTCTCTCTTATCGCAGCGCCGCGCAGGCCCGCTGAATGCGCTCGCAGGCCCGCGTGATGTCCTCGGTCGAAGCGGCGAAGGACAGCCGGAAGTGCGGCGAGACACCATAGGCCGCCCCGTGCACGGCCGCGACCCCCTCTCCGTTCATGAGATACATGACGAAATCGCGGTCGTTCTCGATGACCCTGCCCTCGGGCGTGCGCCTGCCGATGAGCCCGGCGCAGCTCGGAAAGGCGTAGAAGGCGCCGGCCGGCTTCACGCAGGTAATGCCCTTGGCCTGGTTCAGCATGGCGACGATGAGGTCCCGGCGCTCCTCGAAGGCCGCGCGGTACTGCTCGACCGAATCCTGCGGTCCGGTGAGCGCGGCGAGCGCCGCAGCCTGCCCGACCGAGGAGGGGCCGGACGTCACCTGCGCCTGCAGCTTCGACATCTGCTTGATGAGCTCGGCAGGCCCAGCGGCAAAACCAATACGCCAGCCGGTCATCGAGTACGTCTTGGACACGCCATTGATGATGACCGAACGCTCCTTCATGTCGGGACAGACGGCGACGAAGCTCTCGCAGGTGTGTCCGTCGAAGACGATGTGCTCGTACATTTCGTCGACCATGACGGCGACATGCGGGTGGCGGCGCAGCACCTCGGCGAGGCCGAGATAGTCCTCGCGCGTGTAGACCGCACCTGACGGGTTCGACGGCGAGTTCAGCACAAGCCAGCGCGTCGCGGGCGTGATTGCGCGCTCCAGCATCCCGGGCGTGATCTTGAATTTCGTCTCGGCGGGGCAGGGTACGATAACCGGCTTCGCACCGGCGTAGAGCACGCAATCGGAATAGGCGATCCAGAAGGGCGCCGGGATGACGGCCTCGTCGCCGGCTTCCATCGTGGCCACGATCACATTGAAGATCGCCTGCTTGCCGCCGGTCGAGACCATCACCTCGTCGGTCGTGTAGTCGAGGCCGTTCTCGCGCTTGAGCTTGGCGGCGAGCGCTGAGCGCAGCTCGAGCGTCCCGGGAATGGCCGTGTACTTCGTCTCGCCACGCTTGGCGGCGGCGGCCGCGGCCTCGATGATGTGGGGCGGCGTCGGGAAGTCGGGCTCGCCGACCGACAACGAGATGATGTCGCGGCCTTGGGCCTTCAGCTCGCGCGCACGCTGTGCGGCCACGATGCTCGGCGAGGGTTCGACCCTCTGCAGGCGCTTGGCGATCTTGAATTCCACGGCGTTTCCCCTGACCATTCTTTAGGCGGCGCGCACATTACACGAAGCCGTGCCGCGAGGTAGCGGAAAGTCAGCCGCAGGCACTAACCCTTGTCGATCGGGTAGGCATGGAGCCCGCCGGAAACATCCTCGATCGCGATGCCGCTACCCTCTTCCTTAACGTAGTCCGGCCCGACGGGTACCTTGCCGAAGCCGCCCGGCACATCGAGCACGTAGGTCGGCAGTGCGAGCCCCGAGATGCGGCCTCGGAGCGCCCGCATGATGGCTTGTCCCTCGGCGATCGACGTGCGGAAATGCGCCGTTCCCGGCGCCAGATCGGCGTGATGGAGGTAGTAGGGCTTCACACCGAGCGCGATGAACGTCCGGAACAGCTCGGCCAGCGTCTCGGCATCGTCGTTGATGCCCTTGAGGAGCACGGTCTGGCTGACGAGCGGAAAGCCGGCATCCGAAAGGCGCCGGAGTGCGGAGCGCGCCGCTTCGGTCAACTCGCGGGCGTGATTGGCGTGAATGGCGATCCAGACGGCTTTTCCGGGCGCCTTAAGCGCGGCGATCAGATCATCGGAAACCCGCCCCGGGTCGACAACCGGCACGCGTGAATGCCAACGGATGACCTGCACATGCGAGATTTGCGCGAGGCCGCGCGTAATCTCCGCAATGCGGCGCGGGGCAAGCACCAGCGGGTCACCGCCGGTGACGATGACCTCGTGAATAGCCGGATGCGCGCGGATGTAATCGAGCGCTGCCGCCAGCTTCGGACCCGCAAGCGCCTGCTCGCCTCCCGGCCCAACCATCTCGCGGCGGAAGCAGAAGCGACAGTACACGGGGCAGGCGTGCGTCGCCTTCAGCAGCACGCGGTCCGGATAGCGGTGCACGATGCCGGGCACGGGCGAATGCGCCTCGTCGCCGATGGGATCCGTGCGCTCCTCGGGACGTGTTTCCAGCTCACGGGCATCGGGCACGAACTGCCGCGCGATGGGATCATGCGGATCGGCGCGGTCGATCAGCGTCGCGATGGCCGGCGTTATCGCGATGGCGTAGCGCGCTACGATTTCGGCCGCCACCTCGAGATCTTCCTCACCGATGAGGCCCGCCTCCAGCAGGTTCTGCGGCGTCCTCAGCGTCCGTCTTGTGCTCCGATCGCTCATAACGCAGCCACCGGTGCCCAGAGGACTTGCTCAATGTGCCGCGCGCCGGTCGCCAGCATGACAAGCCGATCGAAGCCAAGCGCGATGCCCGACGCCGCCGGCATCGTGGCGAGCGCCGCGAGGAAATCTTCATCGATCGGGTAGCGCTCGCCATA
>CAUJKI010000340.1 GCA_963205015.1 Pseudomonadota bacterium | reverse complement strand
AATTGGCGCTGGCACGCTCTGCCGAAATTTACCTGACGTATTACTCTCGCCTAGCACAGCGATGAGGTGATGCGCCAAGGGGATTCGCTGTAGCCTCCACATCTTGGGATTCCGAGGCTTTCTCTCCCGGCGGCGGCTAAGCCTTAGTCCCACCTCAGCGCTCCGTGATCCACGAAGGATTTACCACAGGTCTCCGATGAACGCTGGCGTGGTACTTTTCTTGCTATGGCTTCAAAGGCAATCATACGAGAGCGAAGCGAGCAGCGATGAGCACGCAATCCATGATGCGCCGAACCCAATTCGTTTCGGAGCCGCGATCGCCATGAGGCGCGGGACGTGTCAATCTCTCTTACTTTGCTTTTCGTGACATCGTGACCCGGAGAAAAGAATGAGTGTGTCCATTGCCGATCCGGAGTCCGGCAACAAGTACCGTGTCATCGTGGCCGCTGTAGCACTTGCTGCGGCCGCGCTGACGGTTCTCGTTTTCTACCGGCTACAGAATGTGGTGACGAACGCCGGAGACCCCTATGACTACGCGAAAATTGCACGAGGCTTCGTCGAGCACGGCTTCACAAAGCTGACGCGGCGGGCTGCATCGCTCTATCCCGAGTTCATCGCCGTCGTTTACCGGCTCGGCGGCAACAATATGGTCGTCATCCTCCTGCAGTGCCTAATGCACGTCGCTACGTGCCTGCTGGCGTTTTCTCTGGGTAAACGAATCTTCAATGCGCGTGCGGGACTGCTGGCCGGGCTCTTCTGCGCTCTTCACCCGATGCTTCTGCGCTATGTGCCCGATCTGCACATGGAAACGTTTCTTGTCTTCATGTCCACTCTTACGATCTGGACGACGGTGCGCTTCTACGATCGGCCGACAGTGGCAAACGGTATCCTGGTCGGCGGCGTGGGGATGTGTACCACGCTGACCAAGGGCGTCATGTTGCCCTATTTAGGCGTCTTCGGCATCATTTGCGCCGTGTTGGCGCTGAGGCGGCGTACGGCGCAAGAATTCTTGGCCGTGGTTGCCATGTTCGTCACTATGGCCATCGTCCTGGCGCCGTGGACCTACCGGAACTATCAGGTGACGGGCGGTCGCTTCGTGCTGCTGACGCCGGGTGCGAGCGACTCCTTCCTGCGCGGCTACATCTTCACGCGGTGGGAGTTCGCCACGCTGCAGAAGCCGCCCTACACCGATGCCGAGAACGAGTCGAACGCGTGGTTCCGGAAAATCGCTCGCGACGCCGGAACAGAATGGGAGCTCGACGAGGTCGTCGACGAGAAGAATAACGCCCGTGTCGTGAAGCACCTCATCGCCACCGAGCCTCTCGATACAGCTCGCAAGATCTTCGTCGGGCTGTTCACCTTCTGGTACCAGATGACCAGTCTGAGGAATTCACTGATACCGGGCTCATTGGCGCTCATCGGATGGGCGTTCGCTTTCGTCGGGTTGAGAAGGGCCTATCAGGAGGGCCGGCCATCCTGGCTCATCTGGCTTCCGATCGTCGTCATGAATGTATTTGTGGCAACTCTCATTCCGCTAGGGCGGTATTCGATCCCGATCCTGCCGTGCCTCATGATTTTGGCGGCGTTCGGCGTGGACACCGTCTTGAACCGACGAAGCGTATCAGCGTTTGGTGGAGATTTGCCGCGCCCGGCGCGAGGCACGGCTTCTGCTGCCTGAAACCGATAAGCAGGCGCTTGTGGTAACCACACGGCCAATCGATCGAAAATTGGCCTGTCGCGTCAGACATCACTCCGTTAGAAGAATAGTTTATCGAAGAACTGCATACTGTGATGGAGTTCTGGATCAGCGGAACGAACAGGCGGGACGGGACGTCTCGTATGAGCCTTGGATGAGGCGATGAACAAGTCGATCGGCGATTTGGGAAAGCTGAACGGAACGGCGGCCGCGTATCTGTCGATCGCCCGGCTCGATCACAGCACCAAGCATATATTTATCGTTCCCGGTATCATGCTGGCGTACCTGCTGAGGGGCGTGCACACACCGTTCCTCACCAAATCCATCTTGCTGGGTCTGGTCGCCGCAGTTTGCATCGCGTCCGCCAACTACGTCATCAACGAGTGGTTCGACCGCGAGTCCGACAAGTTCCATCCGGATAAATCACGACGCGCCGCGGTCCGGACGCAGCTCAACGGCAACATCATCTTTCTGGAGTGGGCGGGGCTCGTCGTCGTCGGGCTGCTTTGCGCGCTGGCATCCAGCTCGATCATGTTCCTGGTTGCTGCTGTGTTCGCGCTGCAGGGCCTCGTCTACAACATCCCGCCCTTGCGCAGCAAGGATAAGGCGTACCTGGATGTCATCTCGGAATCCATCAACAACCCCCTCCGCCTGATGATCGGATGGGCGATGGTGGATCCGACGACGCTGCCGCCAAGCTCCATCATCCTTATGTACTGGGCGGGCGGCGCGTTTCTCATGGCAGCCAAGCGGCTGTCCGAGTTCAGGGAGATCACCGCATCGCACGGGCGCGAGCTGCTCGAGCGGTACCGCGTGAGCTTTGCAGGCTACTCCGAGGTATCGCTGACCGTCTCGTGTTTCGTCTATGCGCTGATGGCGAGCTTCTTCCTCGCAATCTTCCTGATAAAGTATCGCGTCGAATACCTGCTCACAGTTCCCGTGGTCGTCGCTCTGTTCGCCCATTATCTGGCGCTGTCGATGCAGCCGCAATCGTCGGCCCAGAAGCCCGAGAAGCTCTACAAAGAACGCACCCTGATCGCGATCGTCGGCTTGCTGACGGCGACCTTCCTGTTCGCGACCTACGTCAACATTCCTGCACTCGAAGCCCTTTCAGCCCAGCAGTATATCAGCTTGCAATGACGGCACCGTTCACGGCCGCGGATTGGGCCGACATACGCCTCGTGGCGTTCGACGTGGACGGGACACTCTATCGGCAAAGATCATTGCGCCTGAAAATGGCGCGCGAGATATTGCTTCACACGATCATGAAGCGCGACCTCGACGCCATTCGTATCCTCGGCGTCTATCGCCGCATCCGCGAACGTCTGGCGGACGAGGAAGTTCCCGACTTCGATCGCCAGCTCATCGCCGAGACGGCGAGAGCCACATCGCGCTCTCCCGATAGAGTGCTCGCAATCGTTTCGGAATGGATCGCGGAGCGGCCGCTGCCGCATCTACGCGGCTGCCTCTACGCTGGCGTGTCGCAATTGTTCGACGGACTGAGGCGCGAAGGCAAGACAATCGGCATCCTCTCCGACTATCCGGCAACGGCCAAGTTGGCGGCGATGGGCCTTGCAGCCGATCACGTTATTGCCGCCGGCGATGTCGGGATGCTCAAACCCAACCCCAAGGGCCTTCAATTGTTGATGAGTGCTGCGAACGTCGGGCCGCGTGAGACGGTCCTCATCGGTGACCGAGCCGAGCGCGATGGTCGCGCAGGCCAGAGGGCCGGCGTCAGGACATTGATCAGGTCGTCGAAGCCGATAGGGAGCTATCAGACGTTTGCGACCTTCTATGATCCTCTGTTTGCGCCCTTCGGGCAGGTATGAATCGGGATGCACGAATTCTTCTCAAAGCTCTTGCCTTACGCGATGACCGGCGGGATTGCTGCCGTCGTCGACGCAGGCGGCTTCGCGATGCTCGTTAGCGCCAAACTGGGAGTTGCCGCGGCCGGAGTCCTCAGCTTCTGCGCCGCGGCGGTGGTCAACTATCTTTTGACGAGCAGGTTCGTATTCGGCCGCGAGGCGAGCGTGCGCGGCTTTGCGCTCTTTTTTTCCGCCGCACTGATAGGCCTCTCGGTCAATGTCGGCCTCACACTGCTGGGGTTTTACGTGTTAGAATTACAGCCAATAGTCGCCAAGCTCATAGGTATCGGCACGGCCTTCTTCGTAAACTTTCTGATTAACTTGCGCGTTGTT
Organism: Pseudomonadota bacterium; assembly: GCA_963205015.1. GTDB lineage: Bacteria > Pseudomonadota > Alphaproteobacteria > Rhizobiales > Hyphomicrobiaceae. The sequence goes on along the minus strand of CAUJKI010000340.1, from coordinate 4,099 downwards.
TTTCACCCTGCGCCGTAGCATGCGCGGCAGAAAGTTTAGACGCCCTTATCGCCTTTTCGTGTAGGTTGAGCCGCGATGTGGGACGTCCGGATCGGATGCAAAAGGTCATGTTGAGTGGTGCCATTGCTGCGATCTTTTGCCTGCCGGCATTGCTGACGATTGTCTGGTTCGCCGAGATCGTGGCTGGCTGCCTCGCGCTGCGCCGCCGGCGCCCTACCCTCGGCGCGTCCCGCGAGCGGTCCCATAGGACAGCGGTTCTGATCCCTGCCCATAATGAAGGCGCTGGAATAGTCCCCACTCTTCACGACGCCCAGTCTCAGCTCGGGCCCGCGGATCGCATTCTGGTGGTCGCAGATAATTGCTCCGACGACACGGCGGAGATCGCCCGCGCCGCAGGAGCCGATGTCGTCGTCCGTCATGATCCAGAGCGTCGCGGCAAGGGCTATGCGCTGGAGTTCGGCGTGCAGCATCTGGCCAGCGACCCGCCCGACGTCGTGGTGATCCTGGATGCCGATTGCCGTCTAAGTGACGAGGCTCTTGGCCATCTGTCAGAAAATGCGATGACGAGCGGACGGCCGGTCCAATCGCTCTATCTCATGCTCAGGCATGAGGGAGCGCCGGGCACGGGTGTCAATTTGTTCGCTTGGCGCATCAAGAACTGGCTGAGGCCGCTCGGGCTGAAGCTGCTCGGTCTGCCGACGCAGCTCTTCGGCACCGGCATGGCCTTCCCCTTTGCACTGCTGGCGGGCCGCGACCTTGGCAACAGCCGGCTTGCAGAGGACACTGCCCTGGGGCTCGCGCTGGCGGCCGCCGGGCGCCCGCCTCTATTCGTCAGCGAAGCCATGATCCGCAGCACCTTCGCTGTTTCCCAGACCGGCATCGAGCAGCAGCGTCAGCGCTGGGAGAAGGGGCATCTCGACAACATTGCGGAACTGGTGCCGGGCGCGCTGGCCAAGTCGTTGCGCGATAGAAACGTACCGCTGGCCGCGATCGCAATCGACATGGCCGTACCTCCGCTGTCGCTGCTGGTGCTGATCACGATTGTTTGCCTGGTCCTGGGCGGCGTCGCATTTGCGCTCGGCGCGTGGGCCGCTACCCTCGCCATCCCGGCGTTCAGCGCGCTGCTTCTAGGGCTCGGGACAGTTCTTGCATGGATCGCGGTCGGCCGCGACGTGCTGTCCGCTCGCAGCTTGCTCCTCTTGCCCTTGCACCCTATCGAGAAGGCGCTTTTTTATCACAAGATCGCCAGGGGTAAGGCGTCGTCCACCTGGATCAGAACCGACCGCAAGTAGGTGTCCGAACATGACCGGCTATGAGTTCGGCTTCATATTGGAGCGCAGCGTTTTGGTCTGCATGATGGGCGTTCAGCCACGGTTCATCCTGTAGCTGCTCATTGCGAGTAAACGAATTAACCGCAAAGATGCTCCGATGTTTATCGATCAGGTCTACAAGTCGTTGCTATGACCAGCATGAGCATCGCAGATTCCGAGCGGACAGACGCTCCCGTCGCCTACCCGCCGGCGCCGGAAGGCCGCGTGCTCTACGTCATCGGCGACATACATGGCCGCCGGGACCTCCTCGAGAGGGTCTTCAAGGCGATCGACCGCGACAAGGCGCGTACGAGAGATTTCGATCAGAATCAGGTGTGGCCGCAGAACGAAGCCGGTTCTGCGCCAGCGCCATTCATGCACACGCGCCGGGACCGATCGACTGGGCCTGAGGGCGAGAGTGCGCCCAGGGCCGAAGCAGGAAGCCCGCTCACGTCCTCGTTTATTGGGCCGGACCTCACCGTGAACGGCCTGATCGAGGCAAAAGGCGACGTGCTCATCGACGGTCACGTCTGCGGCGACGTGTGCGCAGGCCGCATCGTGGTGGGGAAGGGCGCCAGCATCGAGGGCTCGCTGGTTGCCAGGGACGTCGTGATCAGCGGCAGCATAAAGGGCATCGTGCGGAGCGACAGTCTCACGCTCGGGCAGACCTCGTGTGTCAAGGCAGACGTGATTCACAATTCTCTCGTCATCGAGCAGGGATGTCAGTTCGAGGGCAGGTCGCGCCGTCTGGATCATCGACACAGGGCGAGCGATTACGACGGCTTGCCGCCATCACCTGCCGCACTTGAGATCTATCTCGGCGACTACATCGATCGGGGCGAGGATTCCCGAGGCGTGGTCGATGCTCTGATCGAGAGAGCCAAGCACGTCGAGGCCGTCTTTCTGCGCGGCAATCACGAGCAGTTTCTACTCGATTTTCTTGCGGGAACGCTGGATCTGTCCATGTGGAAGCAGGTGGGGGCGACCGCAACCTTTCAGTCCTATGGCGTCCAGGCGGGTCAGCTTTCTTTTCTCGCATCTCAGGCCACTCAGCGGCAGGCACTCGGCGAAGCGCTGACGGAGAGACACGCGCGCTTTTACGCCAGTACGGTGCCTTATTTCGTCGCGACACCCTACCTGTTTGTTCACGCGGGACTGCGGCCGGGCATTCCGCTCGATCAGCAGCACCCGGCTGACCTCATGGGCATCCGGCGGCAATTCCTCGAATACCAAGGAGATCTAGGCCACATCGTCGTTCACGGTCACACGCCGGTCGCGCATCCGGAGTTCAAGCACAACCGTATTAATCTCGATACCGAGGCCTATTCGACGGGTCGTCTCACATGTCTTAAGATCGGCATCGATGGGCCCGAGCTGCTGGAGGCATAAGTCTTCAGAAGCATCGGTTGACGCTGTAGGTGGGTGAGGCCCAACATGCATCGCATTGCTTGGCTCCTATTGCTCCCCTGTCTTCTTTTCAGCCACGCCGGCTTGGCCCAGACTGGCAGTGCCGGCGTCAAGGTGGGCGACACCCTCGCCGAGCTTGCAAAGGCCGATTGGACAAGGGGCCTCAAAGTCGGGCCGAATGGTCCGATCCCGGCAATCGTTGTGGATCAGTTCGGCTATCCCACGAAGGCCAGGAAGGTCGCCGTCATTCGCAATCCGCAGATCGGCTACGACAGCGTGGCCAGCTTCGTTCCCGGAAGCACTTATGCGCTGCTCGATCTGTCGACCGGCAAGGTTGTCAAGAAGGCTACTCCTTCCGCATGGAATTTAGGACGCCCCGATCCCATCTCGGGGGACAAGGCGTGGTGGTTCGACTTCTCCGATATTGTGACCCCGGGCAAATATGCCGTGGTGGACGTCGAGAAGGGTGTGCGATCAGCCGGCTTTTCCATCGACGACGGCGTCTACAGAGACGTTATGAAGCACGCCATGCGGGTGTACTTCTACCAGCGCGCGGGATTTGAGAAGAAGCCGGAATTCGCCGGCAGGAACTGGGCCGACAGGGCAAGCCATCTGGGTCCAGGCCAGGATAGCCAGACGCGCCCGTGGCACAACGGACGCCCCAATGCTCCCGTCGCCCCATCGGAGATCAAGGATCTGCGCGGCGGCTGGTATGATGCTGGAGACTACAACAAATACACGACCTGGACGGCGCACTACGTCCTCGTCCTGCTGCGCGCCTTCGAGGAAAACCCTCAAGCTTTCAGTGACGACTACGGGATTCCTGAATCCGGCAACGGCATCCCCGACATCCTCGACGAGGTACGGTGGGCGCTGGATTGGCTCGGACGCATGCAGAATGCGGATGGCTCGCTTCTGAGCGTTCAAGCACTTGCGTCAGCCAGTCCGCCGTCGGCAGCCAGAGATCCCAGCTACTATGGCCCGGCCACGACGAGTGCCACGCTCAGGGGCGCGGCGACGTTTGCCTATGCCTCCAAGATCTTCAGCGCCAGGCCGGAAGAAGACCAGGATCTCAAGGCTTACGGGGAAGCCCTCGCCAAACGTGCCAGGGCGGCCTGGGGGTGGGCCGAGGCCAATCCGAATGTCCTCTACTATAACAACGACGACGGCCGGCAACCGGGCTCGCAGGGGCTCGCCGCGGGCCAGCAGGAGCTAAGCGAAGCGGAAAGGCATCAGGCGAAGTTCGAGGCCGCGGTCTACCTCTATGAGCTGGGCGGGGAGGCCGGATACAAGGCGTTTCTGGAGTGGAACTATCAGTCGATCATGCCGGACCATGGCCCGACCCTATGGGACACCGAGGCGCAGGAAATCCTGCTCTACTA
>CAUJKI010000339.1 GCA_963205015.1 Pseudomonadota bacterium | reverse complement strand
CCGACGGAGCACCAGCTTTGCGAGGAATTCGAACGTTCGCGCTTCACGGTTCGAGAGGCGCTGCGCCGCATGACGGACATGGGCATGCTGGTGCGGGTCACACGCAAGGGAACGCGCGTCATCTCCGATCATCCAGGAACGGCCTACGTACAGCCCCTTGATTCGATCGAAGAAGTAATGATGCACGTGCGGGATACCCGCCTCAATGTCGTTTCCGTCGACATGCTTTCAGTAGATCCCGTACTTGCGGAACAGCTTGGATGCAAGCCTGGCGAGACTTGGCTGCGGATCTCCGGCCTGCGCGAGACTCGCGACAAGCAGCTACCCTTGTCCTGGACGGATATCTATGTAGTCGAGCGCTACAGCGGCATCATGGGCGAGCTCAAATCATCGAGCAAAGCGATATACGAGCTCATCGAAGCCCGATATGGCGAGAAGATCGCTGAAATCGAGCAGGAGATCAGTGCCACGAATGTTCAGGCGGCGATGGCACTCGCGCTCCAGGTGAGGCCGGGAAGCCCGGCCCTTCTTGTCATTCGCCGCGCCTTCAACGAGCGAGGCGACGTCATCGAAATATCGGTGAACACGCAGCCTGCATCGAGGTACACATTCAGCTTGCGAGTCGGCAGACACCGCACATCCGTCCGACAGACGCTGAGCAGCGAGGCCGCAACCTGATCAGGAGCAGATCGCTGCTACACGAGGTGCGCGTCTGACACTCCTCGTTGTCTGATCCTCTGGACTTGACATGCCATTGCCGGATGATATTGTCCGGACAATATAAATGATGGCGAGTGGCGCTGACGCCAACTGGGGTGAGGACATGGACCTGGGGTTGAAGGGCAAGACCGTTCTTATCACCGGCGCGAGCCGGGGAATCGGACTGGCGGCTGCGACGACATTCGCGTTGGAGGGCGCCCGCGTCGCCATCAACGCGCGCGGCGCCGAGGATCTCCGGGCGGCCGCCGATACCATTCGCCGGGCCTCCGGCGTGTCCCCACTCGTCGTGCCGGCGGACGTCGCGGATCTGGATGCCTTACCGGCGATGGTCGAGACCGTGAAGAACGAGGCGGGCCCGATCGACATCCTCATCAACAACGCCGGTGTGGGTCTCTACAAGGCCTTTCTGAAGGTGAGCCACGAAGAGCTCCTCAACATCTACAATCTCAACTTCTTTTCGGCCTATCGACTTTGCCAGCTCGTCGTCCCCCATATGCTCGAGTCGGGTGGCGGCTCGATCGTCAACGTCGGCGGCATTTCGGGCAAGCAGGCGCCGAAGTGGCCTCTTTTCTCGACGGCTTCGGGCCCCACCAAGGCCGCCATGTACAATTTCACCAAGGCCATCGCGACCGAATTCGGCCGCAGCAATATCCGCGCGAACCTCATCATGCCGGGTCTCACGCTCACGCCGCGCTTCGAGCAGAAGCTGCGCGACGCAGCGGGAGGAGACCAGGAAAAGTACGAGCACGAGATGAAACAGTGGGGCAAGGACATCCTCCTGGCCAACCGACGCTGGGCGACGCCGGAGGAAATCGGTGACGTAATCGTATTCGTAGCCTCCGACCGCGCACGCTACATGACCGGCGCAAGCGTGATCGTCGACGGCGGCATCGTCCGCGCGCTCTAGGGAGCAATATGATGCGTAGCCTAAAGCGCAAGGCGGCGATCGTCGGCATCGGCGAGACGGCCGTTGGCAAGGTGCCGCACCTCAGCCCGATGCAATTCCACGCCATCCCGGCCATGCAGGCGATTGCCGACGCCGGCCTTCGCAAAGCTGATATCGACGGCGTTCTGACGCGCGGATCGCACAGCGAAGACTTCGCCATGCATAGCGCCGTCTTTGCCGAGTACATGGGGATCCACCCGCGCTACACCGCGAAGATCCACCTCGGTGGCGCCACAGCCTGTGCCATGGTGCATCACGCGGCAACCGCGGTCGCCTGCGGTGTTTGCGACACGGTTCTCATCGCCGCGGGTGACAAGCGCCTGTCGGCCATCACACAGAGCGAGGTGGTGCGCCAATCCGCCGACTACGGCCATCCGCAGTTCGAGGCGCCCTACGGATCGCTGATGCCGGCAATGTATGCGCTCGCCGCGCGTCGCCATATGCACGTCTACGGCACCAAGCCCGAGCACATGGCCGCAGTGGCTGTTGCCGAGCGCAAGCACGCCATTCTGCATGGTGGCGCGCAGCGGATGGAGCCTCTCACCGTCGAGGATGTTCTGGCATCGCGAATGATCGCGGACCCGCTCCGCGTGCACGATTGCTGCCTGGTTTCTGATGGTGGCGCTGCGATCATTGTCACGACGGAAGAGCGCGCGCGCGATCTTCCGCAGAAGGCCGTCTACCTGCTGGGAGCTGGCGAAGGATCGACGCACGAGCACATCAGCCAGGCGCCGGACCTCACGAGCTTCGGGAGCCGGCTCGCCGGAGAGCGGGCGTTCGGCATGGCCGGCGTGACGCCGCGTGACATCGATACCGCGATGCTCTACGACTGCTTCACGATCACGGTTCTCGCACTGCTCGAGGACCTCGGCTTTTGCGGCAAGGGAGAGTCTGGCCCCTTCGTTGCCGAAGGCAACATCGAGCTTGGCGGCCGCCTGCCGGTGAACACGCACGGCGGAATGCTGTCGCATTCGGCTCCCGGATATGCCAACGGCATTTTCCATATCACCGAAGCGGTAAAGCAGCTTCGCGGGCAGGCAAAGGGCCGACAGGTACCTGACGCGCAACTGGCGCTCGTGCAT
>CAUJKI010000338.1 GCA_963205015.1 Pseudomonadota bacterium | reverse complement strand
CCGTCGTCGATGCGGGCGATCACGTCGCCCGCTGCGACGCGGGCGTTGTCGGCCACCACGATGTCGGCGATGTAGCCCGAGACCTTTGGCGACAGCGTCGCGCTCTTAGCGCCGACGTAGGCGTCATCCGTGCTCACCAGGTAGCGGCCTGCGGTCCACCAGTAGTGGCCGTAGTACGTCGCACCGCTGAGCGCCAGCAACAGGCCGAGAACGGCCGCCCCGCGAACGATGAGCTTCCGGCGTCCTGCCGGAGAGGGCTCTCCGGTGGGCTTGCCCGTCTCCGTTGGAGCGGAATGGCCGGCAGGAGTCTCCAAGGGACGCCCCGTCTCGGGGTGGAGCCCCGGGTTGTGCTCGCGATCTTCTGCAAACTCTTGATTATCAAGCATAGCCCACCCTCACGGTGACCGAACCGTTCGGTCAATGTGGGCTTGACTTAGCGGCTCGCCGGGGTTATGTCAATGACCGAACGGTTCGGTCAACGCCTTGTGATGAGGAATTTTCAGGAAGGACTTGAGGAAATGGCCACGCTCGAGCGCGAACAGCCCGCCGAGGAAACCCGCGAGGACAGCGCCAAACGGCGGCAGATCTTGGACGGAGCCCGTCGTGCCTTTCTTTCCAATGGCTTCGACGCGGCCAGCATGAACGAGATCGCGCGCGCGGCCGGGGTCTCCAAGGGCACGCTCTACGTCTATTTCAAGAGCAAGGAAGAGCTCTTCGAGGCGATCGTCGAGACACAGTGCCGCGAGCAGGGCGAGCAGATTTTCAGCTTCGAGCGCAGCGCGCCCATCGAGGACGAACTGAACCGGATGGGGCGGGCGTTCTCGCGCTTCGTGTCACGGCCTGGCGGCGTTTCCGAGCTTAGAACCATCATCGCCATCTCCGAGCGCATGCCCGAGGTCGGCGCCCGATTCTATATGTCCGGTCCGGCGATGGGGACCGAGAGCCTGAAGACTTACCTCGAGGAGAAGGTTGCCGAAGGCTTGCTCGAGCCGCACGATTGTGAGGTTGCCGCGGCGCAGTTCATCGATGCGTGCGTCTCGACGACGTTCAAGCCGATGCTGTTCAACCACTCGGGCCCCGCATCGGAAGAGCGTGTCGCCCACGTGGTCGGCATGGCGGTGCGTGCGTTCCTCGCTGCCTATCGCAAGCGCTGAGTGCGCGTGGCCACCGCTCGAAGACGATCACCACCTAGGTGAGCAGATGGATCTGCCATCGGCGAGGACCTCTACCGATACGTCCACACCATAGACGCGGCGAAGGCTCTCGGCTGTGAGCACCTCATTGGGGATGCCGCAATCGATGATCCGCCCCTCGGACATAAGGGCCACGCTCGTCGCCACCGCGAAGGCGTGATCGGGATCGTGAGTGGAGAGCACGATCGCGATGCCGCGATCGGCGAGTCGGCGCACCTCCGAGAGCACCCGGACCTGATTGCCGAAGTCGAGACTGGCTGTCGGCTCGTCCATCACAATGAGTGGTGCGGCCTGGGCAAGCGCACGCGCGACGATCACGAGCTGACGCTGACCTCCTGACAAGCGTGTCACATCGCGTTCGGCGAGTGCTGCAATACCAAGATCCGCCAGTGCCTGGTGCGAGATGGCGATATCGTCTTTGGTCGGGCCCGCGAACATGCCGCGATGTGCGATCCTGCCCATGAGCACCAGATCGAGTGCTGTATAGGGAAAGATGGCGGCCTGCGCCTGTGGCACGTAGGCCATCCGACGTGCCGTCTCTGCGCGCGACAACTGTCTGATATCTTCGCCACTGAGAAGTACGCGCCCTCCCTGAGGAGGCAGAAGACCCAGCAGTGTCCGAAAGAGAGTCGTCTTTCCGCATCCGTTCGGCCCGAGAAGACACAGCACTTCGCCAGCGCCTATCGACAGCGACGCGTCCCGGCCGACGGGATGCTCGGGATATCCGAACGCGAGCGCTTCCGCCTCGATGCGCATCATGACCATCCATGTCGGCCGCGCCAGAGCAGCCAGAGGAAGAATGGCGCTCCCACCACGGCTGTGAGAATGCCGATCGGCACCTCGATGCGCGCAATCGAGCGTGCGAGAACGTCGACCAGCACGAGATACGACGCGCCCATCAGCATGGCAGTCGGCAGGAGACGTTCGAAATTCGGCCCGACGATCATCCGCGCAATGTGCGGGATGACAAGACCGACCCATCCGATGACGCCCGAGATGGCGACCACGCTTGCGGTCATCAGCGTGGCCGCAGCGATAACGACGGCGCGCACGCGCCCGGCCTCGATGCCGAGCGATCGCGCCTCCTCGTCGCCGAGCGAAAGCACGTTGATGCGCCAGCGCAGCAGGATCAGCGGAATGAGGCCGATCAGGACAGCCGGCAGTGCGCCTGTTATCTCGGCACCCCTCGTGCTTGCGAGGCTTCCGAGCAGCCAGAAGGTGATGGCAGGAAGCTGATCATAGGGATCGGCAAGGATCTTCAACAGCGAGATCGCGGCACCGGCCAGGGCGCCGACGACTACGCCACCGAGCACAAGCACCAGCGTGGGATCACGCCCGCGCACGGCACGCGCGATCACATAGACGAGGCTCACCGTCGCGAGCCCGCCGATGAATGCCAATCCCTGTATGGCCACCAAGGGGAGTGAGAGGAAAATGCCAAGTACAGCACCAAGCCCGGCACCAGCGGAGACACCCAGGATGTCCGGCGAAACGAGCGGATTGCGGAAAAGCCCTTGATAGACGACGCCGGCGCTGGCGAGACTCGCCCCAACCAGGATGCCGGCGATCACGCGCGGGCCGCGAATGTTCAGCAGCACCCGCTCTTCCGGTGTCTGCGCGCTCGCGCCCGACCATAGACGGGCGATGGCGCTCGCGAACCCGTCGATCGTGATCGGGTAGGCGCCAATAGTCATGGCGGCGATCGCCGACAGGATCAGGATGACCGCCAAAGCGGGAATGACGAGAGCGCCGGCGCCGCGCTTCATCGCCGTTGGAGCAGCGTCGGTGGCTTGCCGTCTGCCCATGCGATCAATGTCTCGAGATCATGATCCGTCAAATCGACCTGATAGAAGAGCTTGTAGAACGTGCGCGTTTCCTGGCGAATGTCGAACGGGTAGCGATCCCCATGCAGCAGATGGGCAAGCCAGGCAAGGCCGATCAGGCGGTTGACCGATGGCGGCCCGTCGATCCATCCAAAAGGCGCAGTCGGTGCAAGATAAACATGGCTGTTGCGTACCGCAGGCACCGATTGCCAGACCGTATCGGGTGACTTGGTCACGGTATCGAAAAAGTTGCGCTCCCAGGTGACCACGATATCGGGTGCCCAGAGCAGTATCTGCTCGGGAGAGACGTTGGCTATGCCCCGCCGGGCGTCACCGGATTCCGCGACATTGCGACCACCGGCGCGCTCGATGATCTCCGTATTGATCGAGCCGCGCAGGCCGGTCTCCAATCCCCTGGCGCCACGCGCGAGGTAGACGCCGGGCCTCTTCTCCTCCGGGATTGTTGCTACGAGTGCGTCGATCCGTCGGAACAGCGCCTCGGTATAGCGGGCCAGCTCCTCGCCACGTTCCGGCACGCCAAGAATTGAGCCGAGCAGGCGCAGGGATGCCGGCGTCGTCTCGAAGCGGCCGTCGACGAGGACATAAGGAATGCCGGTCCGCTGCTGCGTCGCGTCGGCGAGAGAGACGAACGTCGGCCGGACAGAACCGAAGTCCACGATCAGGTCCGGATTGGCCTTGAGGACGACCTCGACGTTCGCCGTATCGCCACGGCCTGTGAGACGACCGAGTTCGGGAAGTGCGTGCGTCGACGGGAGCAGATAGGGGAGCTCCTCCTTGCGAGGCGCGCGCTGCCATCCAACCATGGCGTGGGGGAGCAGACAGTAGACAACGGCCGATGCAGGTGGTCCTGCCGCCATCACGCGCGCAATGCGATCCGGCAAGGTTACCGTCCGCCCAGCGCTGTCGGTGACGGTTCGCGCTACGGCCGGCGTCAGCAGCAGCGTCAGCGCGAGGAATGCAAAGACAGACCGGATCAGCGGGTTCATGTCCCGTCTCCAACCTGGTCGTCGCCGGGTTGACGTGGTGCAAGTGGTGTGAACAGCGCTCGGTCAGGCTTCAGGTCGATGAGCGGCGTGCCATCAAGACAATCGAGACCGCGAACGAAGAGATTAGGTCCCTCGACACGAACGAGGTGGACGATGTGCGTGCCGATGGGATTGGGCCGCACGGGTGTGCGAAGACTGAATGTTCCGCGTGCGACACCATCATTGCGCGGGCTCTGCAGCACGAGGTCTCGCCGGGACTCGTGCAGCCAGTAGAGGACCTCCAGTCGCTCGAACTCGCTGATCCCGTCGAGGGCTGCGCGCCAAGGCTCGAACACTTCGATCCGGCAGAGCGGGCCATCGAGGCGGCCTTGCCGAGGGCACGTCAGGCGATCCCTCCATGGCGTATGACAGCAGCCGATGAAGAAGAGGCTCGCATCAGCCTTGTCGGGGAGCACGATGGAGGTTTCGCCGCTGCGGATCTCATTCAGGCGGACCATGGTGAGGCAACTCTAGTCGTCGATGCCGATCATGACGTCCGAGGCCTTCACGATCGCAAAGGCCTCCTTGCCGACGGCCAGCTTGAGCTCGTCGACAGCCTCGTTCGTGATCGAGGCCGTCACGATCGTGCCGTTGACGTCAAGTCTCACATGCGCGGTGGTTGCGCCCTTCGTGACTTCGACAATTTTGCCCTTCAGCCTGTTGCGTGCGCTGATTTTCATGCTGGATCTCCTCTGCGATCCGTCTCTAGATATACCAGTGAATACAACGCATCCTGGAACAATTAAAGCCTTTCGGATCGTGGCTCAGCGACGATCAAGCTTCTCCGAGCATCGGACATCCCGGTTCTCGCCCGGTGCATGGCGGATGAGACCGAACTTCTCGTATTCCAGCGCGAGCTATTGATATAGATATAACGATAAATGGTGTGGTTTGATGCCGGCCATCTCGGATCGCTTGGCGTCGTGCCGGATACGATAGTGGAGGACATGAGATGACGGCTTATCCCGAACTTCAGATGTACATCAACGGGGCATGGAAGCGTGCAGACGGCCAGCCTGTGCTGAATCCGGCAGACGAAAGCACCTTGGGCATCGTCCCCCACGCCACACGGAGCGATCTCGATGCGGCGCTCGCAGCGGCGGCGGAGGGCCATAAGATCTGGTCGCGAACAGCGCCGGCGAAACGCGCTGAAATCATTCTGAAGGCCGCCCAGCTCATCCGTGCACGCGTCGAGGAAATGGCGAAGGCGCTGACGCTCGAGCAGGGCAAGCCGATCGCCCAGGCGCGGCTGGAGATTCTTCGAGGCTGCGATATCATCGAGTGGGACGCGAACGAGGGCCGGCGGGTGTATGGCCGCGTCATTCCGAGCGAGCCGGGGATGCGGCACACGGTCCTTCGCCAGCCGATCGGTGTCGTGGCTGCATTCTCTCCCTGGAACTTCCCGATGAGCTCGCCGGGCCGGAAGGTCGCCGGCGCGCTTTCGGCGGGCTGCGCGATGATCCTCAAGGCCAGCGAGGAGACGCCTGCCGGTGCGATGCTCATGGTTCGCGCTTTCCATGATGCGGGTTTACCGCCGGGCGTTCTCAACCTGGTATTCGGCGTTCCGTCGGATATCTCGGAGCACCTCATCCCGCAGTCGACCGTCCGGCTCATTACGTTCACGGGATCGATCCCGGTCGGCAAGCGGCTTGCTGAACTCGCAGGCCGCTACATGAAGCCCGCGATCATGGAGCTTGGCGGCCATGCGCCGGTGATCGTCTGTGACGACGTGAACCCGGAGCGCTCGGCTGCCACTTCAGTCGTCACCAAATCTCGAAATGCCGGTCAGGTGTGCGTATCTCCGACGCGCTTCTTCGTGCACGAGAAGAACTATGACGCATTCGCCGCCACGTTCGCCGAGAAGGCCAGAGCACTCAAGATCGGCGATGGCCTGGACGAGAGCAACCAGATGGGCCCACTCGCAAACCATCGCCGCATCGAGGCGATGGAAGCTCTCGTGGCCGACGCCAAGGACAAGGGTGCGAAGGTCATGGCGGGCGGCAGCCGGATCGGCAATCGCGGCTACTACTTTCCGCTCACCGTTCTCGCCGAGGTCCCCGACGCTGCGCGGGTGATGAGCGAAGAGCCGTTCGGACCATTGGCGATCATCAATCCGGTGAAGTCACTGGACGAGGCCATCGAGAAAGCCAACTCGCTGCCTTACGGGCTCGCGGCGTACGCGTTCACGAACTCGGCCCGCAATGTCGAGGCGCTTGCCGAGCGCGTCGAAGCCGGGAACCTGTCGATCAATCATCTAACGGCTTCGATTGCCGAGACGCCGTTCGGTGGTGTCAAGGAGAGCGGATACGGCCGAGAGGGCGGCACCGAAGGACTCGAGTGCTACACGGTCGTGAAGAACGTCTCGCACCTCGTGGCGCAATAACGCGCTCAACTGTTGCGAAAGTGCGGTGGCTATCCGAGGTTCATTCTTGGATGGCCGCCGATGCAGCTCTGATTGGGGTCGCATCCCTGGGATAGTGGCGGGGCGGGCGAAATACCGGCTCTGCCCGCTCAAGCAGGTCGGCGCGGTTTAGCTACCTTATTGTTGCTCTCAGTGCCTGCGCCGATCCCCATCGGCGAATGCGCGTCGTGGTTCAGCACGCAGTCCGGACACTTCCGCCAGTGTCACGCCGGCCTCGGGCGCGGTCCATCCGCGCCGTGAACGAGCTTCATGTGGTCGCACTCTTAAGATTTGTCGTCGGATTGTCATCCAGACGCATTCCAGTAGCCGACAGGAAATGCGGGCGTCCCGGGTAGCCTTTGTTCCCATGGAGGAGCACATGCCATCATCGCTCTGCGGAAACGTAAGCGACGGATCGCTCCAAGGGGTGCGCGCGCTTGTCGTCGAGGACCACAAGTCAGTGGCCCAGGCGCTGGTATCTGTGCTCGCAGACAAGGGCATGGAGGTCATGGGGCCAGTCGCAACCCCACTTGAGGCCGAGCAGCTAGCTACCGCTCAGAGACCGGATCTCGCCCTGGTGGACCTCGATCTAGGCGGCGAAGAGGCCGTCGATCTGATCCAGTGGCTATTGGAGCGCAAACTGAGCGTCATTGTCATGAGTGGTTTCGCCATGCTCCCGAAGGAACTTGGCTCGGATATTCTATTCCTGCAAAAGCCGTTCAGCGGCGAGGAGCTATTCGAGGCCATGCATCAAGGCTTACTTGCCTCGGCCTGAGAGGGGCACCTACAAGACATCGATAGCAAAAGGAAATACCGAATCCGACAAACGTGGCTGGGGGACTAGGATTCGAACCTAGACAGGCAGAGTCAGAGTCTGCAGTCCTACCATTAGACGATCCCCCAACAGGCGCTGGCGCTGGTCATAGCCGGCGCGCCGGGAGGCCTCTCTTATCAAGCGTGGCCCCAGGGTGCAACCCCGTCACCGTGCCATCGGCTTCAGTGCCCGCCGCTCGAGTGTCAGGATGACCCAGCCGTTCAGCCAGTCGGACCGGACCCGCGCAAAGCCGGCCGCACCATAGGCCGCCAGCACGGACGCGCCTTGCGAGGCCAGGATGCCCGACAATACCACCGTGCCCTTGGTGCGCACGACCGCCGCGAGCCGCGGTGCGAGCGTGATCAGCGGCTCGGCGAGGATGTTGGCGATGACGAGATCATATGGCGCGCGGCGGCGAAGCAGAGGGTGATCGAGACCGACCGCGCTCACGAGGGCGAGGCGCCCGGCGAGCGCGTTCTTGCGCACGTTCCCGGCGGCGACACGCACCGCCTCGGGATCGAAGTCGCTCGCAATGATCGCAGCCCTCGGCAGGACACGCCCCGCCGCAATGGCCAGCACGCCCGAGCCGCAGCCAAGGTCCAGCACGCGTGCAAAATGCCGGCGGCGTGTGATGCGGTCGATGGCGAGCAGACAGCCGAGTGTGGTCGCGTGATGGGCCGTGCCGAAAGCCTCGCCCGCGTCGATCTCGATGGCATTGCGATGCTGGCGCCCGATCGCGCGGTCATGGCTGCCGTGGACGAGAAAGCGCCCCGCTTCGACCGGCGGAAGTCCCGCTTGGCTCACGGCAACCCAGTTCTCGTCAGGGACGGCTTCGATCGTAATGCGCCCGTCGCCGATGGCGGCTTCGAGAATGTCGGAGATCACCGAGGGCTCGATCTCCAGCTCGTAGTAGGCGTCGATCGACCAACCGCCGCCGGGCACCTCGAAAAGGCTCACGGCGAGCGGCGGATACGTCACCGACTCTTCCAGCAGGCCGGCCGCCGTACGTGCGGTGCTGGAACTGTCCATCATGATCCGGACGCGGTGCATCGAGGGAGCCTTCGATTGGGATGGTTTACCGGTGCGCGGTGTAGCTCGGTCGTGCGCGCCACGCACGCGGAAACGGCATCTCGCCTGAGGTGCGAGCAGGGCCATCATGCCAGAGGCATGGCTCCGATGTGCTCCTGCATATGCCTGGGTATGCCCCGGTACGCCGTCTTTCTATGAATTTGAACGCACGCCAGGAGAGACGCCACCCATCGGCGTCACCTGCGCTTTGGGGGCTTCGCTGCGTTCAAAGCCACGGCGGCGCGAACGAGCGCCTTCAGCGCCTTCGCGTCGAGCTTGTCGCCCTCGTGGATATCGATGGCGCGGCGGACGTTGCCGTCGAGACTTGCATTGAAGAGGCCGGAGGGGTCCGCCAGCGAGGCTCCCTTGGCGAAAGTCAACTTCACGGCAGCTTTGTAGGTTTCGCCGGTGCAAATAATGCCGTCGTGCTCCCAGACCGGAACGCCGCGCCACTTCCACGTCTCGACCACCTCGGGATCGGCCTGCTTGATGATGCTTCGCACCCGCGCGAGCATCTCGCCTCGCCAGTCGGCTAACTCCGCGACGCGCGCGTCAATGTGCTCGGTTGCGGAGGTTGCAACCTCTGCCTTCGTGGTGCGTTTTGCCTTTTCCATGGTTATGCCGCCAGCCGTGGAACCACCGTGACCGCCACACTGGAAAAAAGCCGGCCACGAACACATATGTAATTTAGCGGCAACTCAGGAAAAGGTGTGGCCGATGGCATCACTTATTTCACCTCGGTTTGGGAGGCTTGTTGGGGTGTGTGCCGTGCTGACAGGCATCACCGCCCCCATACAAATGGCTTCGGCCTATGAACGGCCGGGCTCTGCCACGCGCTCCATCGAGGCGGAGGCCCGCGCGAACGCCGAGGCCATGCGGCAGAGGCGCGAATTGGACGCGGCGCGCCAATCGATCGATGCGGAATCGCGGGCGCGCGCGACGGAGGAACGCGGGCGCGAGATGCAGCGGCGCATCGATGACATATCGAGAAGCACGCGCACGCCGCCGCGCTAAAGGCTGTTGAAGTCGGCTGAAGGGGAGTGAGACCCGGACCAGGGCCGCGTGCCCTTTACATCCTCACGCCGGGCAGCTTGCTGGCTTGCTTGACCCATACAGTGAACAGGGCTTCATCTAGCTCGTCGTCCTCGCGGAGGTCGAGATAGCGCACCTCTTTCTGCTTGGACGCGCCGGGCGGGACGGGGTGGAGAGAAGAGCCGCGGAAGAAGGCAATCTTGATGTATTTCGTGAAGCAATGAAAACTGAGGAACCAGCTCTCGTTCTCAATACCATATAAGGGCGAGTTCCACTTGACGGCCTTGGACACGCCGGGGACGGTGCGTTCAATGAGCGCGTCGAGCTGTCGTCCGGCATCGCGTTTCCAGCCCGGCATGGCCGCAATGTAGGCCTGCACCGGAGCGTCGCCGTAGCCCTTCGCGATCTGCGGGTTGCCGCCTGAAAGCAGTTTGGGCTTCTGAGTTGCAGCCTTCGGTTTTGCGGGTTTGGGGGCGGCAGCAGGCTTCCTCACGGCTTTTGCCGGTTTCTTGGACCTTTTATCCGCCATCGTCACTGCTTCCCTCGTCGCGAAACCTCAGAACACCGCGCCGCGCGCCGCCACCGGCCACAGACTCTCGACGATGGGCGCCGGGCCGTCCATGCCGCGAATGCCGACGTACCAGTCGTGCAGATTCACGGTCGGATCACAGTGACCGGGAATAAGCCGCACCTTGTCGCCGAGGCCAGGCCGCGTGTTGCTCTGGGCGAGATTGAGATTGCCGTGTTCGTCCGATGGGCGCTCGTAGACGGCGCCGGCGAAGCCGACAGGCTCTGGCGGGCCGGATTCGAACGTGAATGTCTTGAGGCCGGCGTCGATCACGGCGCGGTCGGCCTGAGTCATGCTCATAATGGTCGCATACACGAAGAGCGCGTGCTCGAACGTATCGTACGGCCCGCCGTCGGCGCGCTTGTTGCGGGCGTAGTCGGCATCCATGAAGATATAGGAGCCGCACTGCAGCTCATTGTAGATGCCGCTCGCGGCTTCGAGCTCGAAGGTGCCCGTGCCCGCGCCACCGACGATGTCACAGGAGAGCCCAGCGCCTTTCAGCGCCTGCACGGTGTGCTTGGTGCGCGCGATAGTCTCGTCGATGGCCGTGCGGCGTTCCTCGATGGTGCGAAAGTGCTGCGCACGCCCCTGATAGGCTTGCAGACCCGCGAAGCGCAGATGCTTCTGACGCGCGATGGCCTGGGCAAGCTCGACGGCCGGCTCACCAGGATCGATGCCGCATCGGCTCGCGCCGACGTTGATCTCGACGATCACGTCGATCCGCGTGCCATTGCGCTCGGCAGCGGCAGCCATGGCGTCGACGCCGACGGGATTATCGACACAGCCGATGACGCGCGCCTGGCGCGAGAGCGCGGCAAGCCGGTCCAGCTTGCGCGCGCCGATCACCTCGTTGGAGACGAGCACGTCTTGCACGCCGCCTTCGACCATCACGGCTGCTTCCGACACTTTCTGGCAGCATACGCCGACGGCCCCGCGTGCGATCTGCTTTTGCGCGATGATCGGTGACTTGTGCGTCTTCGCGTGGGGGCGCAGGCGCACGCCCGCCGCAGAGACGGCATCAGCCATGCGCTTGAGATTGCGCTCGAAGGCATCGAGATCGACGAGCAACGCCGGCGTGTCCACCTCCGCGAGAGGCATCCCGGCATAGGCAGGCGGCAAGGGGGGCATCGCAATGGGCTCCGGTATGCAGGATGTGATTCAGCTCGTTGGTGCCAGGGTTCCTGCCAGCTCGGCGAAGTTCGCAACAATCAGGTCGGGCTGATGGGGAGACTGGCCGAAGGGGCGCTTGCGGCGATCGATGAAGACAGTGCGAAAGCCGTGCGCCTTGGCACCGATGCAGTCGAAGGCGTGGTTGGCGACAAAGATGATACCCGTACGCTCGATCGTCGGCCATTCCGCGTTGATGATCTCTTCCGCCGCGGCGTACGTCGCGAAATGCGGCTTGAAGTAGCCCGCCTCCTGAACCGAGATGAAGCGGTCAAACGGGAAGCCGATGTGTGGGCGCGCGTTCTCGAGCATGTCACGGTCGCCGTTCGAGAGAATGACGAGCTTGTAGCGCGTCTTGAGCTGATTGAGCGCAGCGATGACGTCAGAGAACGGCTTGAGTTGCTCGATCTGCGCGACGAGCCACATTACCTCGTCCTGCGTGTGCGCGATGCCGCAACGGTCCATGACCTGCGAGACGGCGCGGTGGCCGATCTGGCGATAGGGGGTGTGCCCGCGGTCGAGGAGGCCATCGATCATGCTGTCCTCGAAGTGCGTGCGCCGCCACCAGGTGACGAAGCTCGAAGGATTGCCTTCCCATCCCTTCTTCTTGAGGAAGGGCGTCACGGCCGCGGTGAGCCCGGACTGCATATCGACGACCGTCCCGTAGAGATCGAAGACAAGGGCCCTGGTTTCGCGTCGCAGGATATCTTCGGTCGTCGCCATCGTGCTTGCCATGAGCCTTGATCCATTCTGCTTGTTCGTGGTTCTGTCCGGGCGCGCGGATTGTTGCCTCCCAGCGCGACCAGATCAAGGACACAGACCATGCCCTTTCGCATTGGCCTCCTGCTCTTCCCGGACATCACCCAGCTCGACATGACGGGTCCCTACGAGGTCTTCACGAAGTTTCCCGAGGCCGAGGTGCGGCTGATCTGGAAGACGCTGGCGCCGGTCAAGGCAGGCGGCGGGATGCGGATTGTGCCCGATACGACCTTCGCGGATTGCCCGCAGCTCGATCTCGTCTGCGTGCCGGGCGGCGCCGGCATGAACCCGCTCATGGAGGATGCCGAGACGCTGGCTTTCCTCAGGAAGCAGGCAGCGGGTGCGCGCTATGTGACGAGCGTCTGCACGGGCGCGCTGGTGCTCGGCGCGGCCGGCCTGCTCAAGGGAAAGCGTGCGGCTACGCATTGGATGAGCCGCGAGATGCTGTCCGCATTCGGGGCGACGCCCGTCGCGGAGCGGGTGGTCGTCGACGGCAATGTGATCACCGGCGGCGGCGTTACGGCGGGGATCGATTTCGCGCTACGCGTCGCCGCCGAGGCCTTCGACGAAGACCTTGCCAAAGCCATACAACTCGGTATCGAGTACGATCCTCATCCGCCATTCAATGCCGGTTCGCCGGAGCGCGCAGGTCCGGTCGTCACCGAGCGTGCGCGGTCATCGGCCGCGAAGCGCCAAGCCGAACGCGCGGCGATCGTCCAGCGTGCGGCGGCGCGTCTCGCAGGCTGAGTGGATCAGAAGATGTCCTGCCAGGCTTTGTAGGCGGGGTAGGTCAGCAGGGCGGCCACGGCGAGCCAGATGAGCATCGACACCGTCGTACTCGTGCGCCGGCCGAGCAGGCGTTCGTAGAACGCGGCCAAAAGCCCCGAGAACATGAACGTCATCAGCGAAAGCAGGGCGGACGTCGTGTAGAAGAAGCCCATCTGCGTGCCGAGCGGGGTGCCACGCAGGAAAGGCGTCAGGAGATAGAGCAGGGGATCGAAGGCCGGCGAGAAGCCCTGCCCATTGAAGACTGCGACGGCGATGACGCCTGCGAGCAGCACGAGGCGCAGGAACGTGAACTGCCGCACGTCATGAGCATGAACCATGCTCAGGCCCCGATCTTCGGGCGGATGCCGGCGGCGAGAAAGCCCCAGTACAGCAACACGCGCAGCGCCGCGAGCCAGACGACGGCGAGCAGGGGGATGAGGCCGTTCGGCACGATATGGGGCGTCACTGCGCGGACCGCCCGCAGGACCGGATTGACGATGCCGTGGAATGCCCGGAGGAAAACGCCCTGGGCGTGCATCGACCAGCCGAATGCCAGCATCGTCACGAAGTAGATCGCCATCAGATACATGAGCGCGGCGAGGATCAGATTGGGCACGTGGAAATACCAGTGCTCCAGCAGGGTGTTGGCGGCGGGCATGGCGTTCAGGTCCGATCCGTGGCGGCGCGCCACTCTCCGGCAAGAGGGCGGTAAGCGCAAGGAGGCCCTGATGCGCGGAGAGCCGTCTTTACCGTGGATCAGCCATACGATGTCCGGCTCCTATTTCCCGCATATCGGCGCTGATAGGATGCCGGGATGAGCCGAACCGGGAGCGCAGGGATCGTAGGTGTCGTGCTGGCCGGTGGCCGCTCGCAGCGTATGGGCGGGCGCGAGAAGGCGCTCCTGGATCTCGCCGGCCGGACGATGCTCGCCCATATCCTCGAGCGGTTCGCTGCCCAGGTGGAGGGGCTTGCCATCAATGCGAATGGTGATCCGGCACGGTTCGCAGCCTTCGGCCTACCCGTGATCCGGGATCTGATACCGGACTTTCCTGGGCCGCTCGCCGGCGTTCTTGCCGGATTGCGCTGGGCTGCCGAAAGACCCTCCCAGCCGACACACCTTGCAACCGTTTCGAGCGACGCGCCGTTCATTCCCCGAGACCTCGTTGCGCGGCTCGCGGATACGGCGGCGAGTGGCAGCATTGCTGTCGCCCGATCGGGCGGCATACTCCATCCGGTGGCCGCACTGTGGCCGCTTTGCATCGCCGATGATCTCGAGCGCGCACTGGCGACGGGTGAGCGCCGGGTGCAGCGTTGGGTTCAGATGCAGGGCGCGCGCGCGGTCGATTTCGCACCGGTTGAGATCAGCGGCCGGGCCGTTGATCCGTTCTTCAATGTGAACACGCCGGAGGAGCTGGCCGAGGCCGAAACGCTGATGCAACTCCTAACGCTTCAGAAGGAGCCCTCATGAGCACTAGCGAGGCCGATCTCCTGGGCCCCGTACGGTGGTACGTCGGCCTTGTTGCGGCGGTCGTGCTCGCCTTTGCTCTTTGCGAGACGGCGCTCGCTCAGACGCTGCCGGCCCAACCGCCGCTTCTCAGAATGCCCGGGACGAAGCCGCCCGTGCCGGCAGGCGTCGATCCCGGCGGCACGGCGATCGCTCTGATCGCGACTGGCATCGACTACACGCATCCCGAAATCAAGGATCGCCTCGCACGCGACGGCGAGGGAGAGATCATCGGTCTCGATCTCATCGACAACGACAATCGCCCCTATGCGTCGGCCGTGCTGCCGGAGAATCATGACGGGGCCGTCGACACCCTGCTCGCGCGCCGCATTCTCTCGACCTATCGCCATGCGCGGCTGGTTCCCGTGCGCGTCGATCCGAACGACAAGGTCATGCTCGCGCGCGCGCTCGCCTTCACGGCGACGACGCCGGCGCGGATCGTGGCGGTGCCGCTGTGGGGCGAGACGCGGGACACCTGGGAGTTCTTCCAGCAGGCGGCTGATCAGGTGCCCGATCATCTCCTCATCCTGCCCGCGGGCGATGCCGATGCGGTTGCGCAGGGGCGGCAGCAATTTCCGGCCGCGCTCAACCTCAAGGGCGCGCTGATCGTTGCCGCCGTCAATGAGACCATGGAGCGCGGCACGCTCTCGCGGCCCGGTGCGCCGCGCATCGATGCGCTCATGTTGGGGCGCGGCGGTTCGTGGTTTCCGGGGATCGTGCCGACGGCTGCGGACGCCACGGAGGCGGTGGCCCTCGCTGCGGGTCTTGCCGCCTGCGCACAGCATGGAAAGCCGCCGCTCGGCGCGCAGGAGCTCAGAGAGCAACTGCTGGGGCTCGCCGTACGCAAGGAAGGGCCGCGCGAGACGCCGGTGCTCGACCCGTTGTGCCTCTATGGTGGCTCGCGTTATTGAAGCCGTCCGGGGGTAGCGTGGGGCGCGCAGCAGGGTGGACGGCGAGCAGAAGCTGGAAGGTTCGACTGCTAAGGGGCGCACTGGGGGCCGGCGCGTCCGCCTGCTGTTTGTGCTTTTCGCCATCAGCCTCTTTTTCGTCATGCGCCAGGGTTTGCTGCCTGCACGCTGGAGCCCGCTGCCGGCGCTCGATCTCAGCCAGCCGAACGCCTGGCTCGTCGACTGGCGCATTGCCGAGCTGAAGCGTGATCGCGACCTGTGCAGCCGTGTTCTGCGGGCGCCGTTGATTGCGGCGACGCCCGTCCGCGAGAATCCAATCAAGGATGGGTGCGGCTGGGAGAATGCGGTGCGCATCTCCAGTGCCGGTGGTGCTTCGCTGAGTGTCGGCACGGTCTCGTGCGAGGTAGCCGCAGGGATTGCCATGTGGCTCGCGCACGAGGTGCAGCCGCTGGCACAGGAAATATTCGGATCGCGCGTGACGTCCGTCCAGCACATGGGGACCTATTCCTGCCGGAACGTGCTGGGGCGCAAATGGTGGTTCCCGGCGCGCAGCCAGCACGCCATGGCGAACGCGCTCGATGTGTCCGCCTTCACGCTCGCCAACGGGCGCCAGATCAGCGTATTGCGCCACTGGTCAGGTACGGGTTCGGAGGCGCGCTTCCTGCGCGAAATCCACGCCCGCGCGTGCCGCTACTTCCGCGTCGCCATCGGGCCGGAGTACAACGCACTCCATCGCGACCACTTCCACTACGACCGCGGCGCGCTCTCACGCTGCAAGTAGCCCCCTGTCCCCTCTCCCCGCGGGCGGGAAGAAGGAGAGGCGAGGTCATTGGAAGGGGAGCACTACCGCTTCAAATCCGATACGAGCCGCACGGGCGTCGGCTCGCCGAGACGGGCGCGGTACATCTGGACGTTCGAGAGTACCTTTTTGACGTAGTCACGGGTTTCCTCGAAAGGGATCATCTCGATCCAGTCGATGGGATCGACATCCGGTGTGCGCGGATCACCGAAGCGGCGCATCCACTGGCGTGCGCGTCCAGGCCCCGCATTGTAGCCCGCAAGCGTCAGCACATAGCTCCCCGAGAACTCCTCCTTACGATCGCCGATATACGCGCTGGCGATCATGGCATTGTAGCTCGTATCAGTATTCAGCCGGGGGATGTCGCACTTGATCTTGTGATCGCGACAGATGTGGCGGGCCGTGATCGGCATGACCTGCAGAATCCCGCGTGCACCCGCGTGCGAGATGATCTCGGGATTGAACTCGCTCTCCTGGCGGGCAATGGCGAGCAGCAGGGCGCGCTCGGGCGACTGGCGCAACGGCTTGTATTCCGGGAAGGGATGCACCGGATACGAATAGGCATAGAGGTTCATGCCGCGTGCGACGCCCGTTTTGCCGACGCGCACGGCCATCTGGTGATCGCCGAGCACATTCGCGAGATGCGCGAGCATGGCGACCTCGGCCTCTGTCTTCAGGCTCGAGCGCAGGTGGGCGAAGATGATGCGGGTGAGGCCGCGCCCGACCTCGGCATGGTGCGCGAGCACGGCGGCGCGCAGCAGCGGATTGCCATTGAAGCTCGCGACGACGTCGGAAGTTGCCATTGCCGGCAGCGGCATGGGTGCGGACTGCGGGCCCGGATTGAGCTTCTGCAGGGCCAGCGCGCCATGGAAAGTGTCGATGCGCTGCGCGGCTTCCTCATAGTGACGCGCGGCCTTTTCCTTCTGGCCAAGCGCCTCGTGCGCACGGGCGAGCCAATAGCTTCCCCGGGCCGCGCTGAGCGGACCATCGGCTTTCTCGCGCGACGCTTCGAGGTGCGGCATCGCGGCCTTGGTGTCCTTCAGGTGGCGCAGGGCGATCCAGCCGGCGAGGAACGTCGCATCCTTGATCGGGTTGATGGTGAGCGGGCCCGGGGCGCGCGCAAGCTCATAGGCTTCCTTGAAGCGGCGCGTGCCGAGAAGCTCGTAAATGGCCCAGCGCCGGTGCAGCCACCAGGCATCCGGATCGACGAGGGCGTTAGCATCTGCGGGCGCAAGGCGAAGCAGGCGGACGACCTCGTCCTCCTTTCCTTGCCCGCGGGCGAGCTGCGTGCGCTGGAAGAGCAGCCCGGGGTCGGAGGCGGCCTCTTTGGCAGCCGCAGGGAGACTTGCCATGAGCTTTGCGGCATTGCCGGCGCGCGCATAGACGGCGATACGCGCCTCGGCCTTCTTGCGTTCGGCATCCGGGAGCTTGGGCAGCAGCCGGCGGGCTGCAGCGACCCGTGGCGTGCGCTGCGCGGCGAAGCGGCCTTCGTCGATCAGGAGGACATCGAGCCGGCGCTTGTGATCGGCGTTGGTGAGGAAGCGTTCGAAGCGTGTAAGGAACCCAGCCTCGGAGGTCGCCGGAATGTCGTTCTCGCGCCAAGCCTTGATGACAATCTCTTTCGCGCGCGCCTCGTCGCCGAGCGCGAGATGCGCAGACGCCACTGCGATCGCGCCGGCACCGGAGAGCGGCGGAGCGGAGCCGAAGAACGCGAGCATTTCCTTGGCCGGACCGCCTGCCGAAAGGAGCTGCTGTTCCGAGCGGCGCCTGAGAAGGGCGGCATCCGGCCAACCGGGGTTCTCGGCGAGAAATTTTGCGTATTCCGATGGGGCGGCGGCGCCATTGCGTAGCGCGTACCATGCGACGAGCGTGCGCATGACCGGCTCGCTGATCTTGGCAGCATGGTCACGCGCCTCTGCGGGATCATTGGCATCGACGGCCTTGAGCGCATCTTTGAGCCGCTGTGCGTCTGCCGCCGAAAGCCTGCCCTCGCGAAGGGGCGCGATCAGCTTGTCCATGGCTGCGAAATAGTCGGCTTCGGGTGATCCCGGAACAGCGGCACGCACGGCCGCAACC
This sequence comes from Pseudomonadota bacterium, assembly GCA_963205015.1. Taxonomy (GTDB): domain Bacteria; phylum Pseudomonadota; class Alphaproteobacteria; order Rhizobiales; family Hyphomicrobiaceae. The sequence continues at coordinate 2,189 of CAUJKI010000338.1, read as the reverse complement.
GCCTTGGCGGGCGCAGCGGTCTCCTCCTCGCTGCCCTCGGCCGTGGGCTGCGCCTCCGCCGAGCGTTTGGGGCTGGGATCGGGGAGTGGCGGCGCTGCTTGAGGTACGGCAGCCTTCGTCGGCACGGCCTTCTTCGGCGCTGCCTTTGTCGGCACGGCCTTGGGCTTTACGCTTTGCTTGCTGTTCTGGGCCTCCGCCAAGTTGGAAGGCAGCGTGAGGATGAGGGGGGCTGCCGCGAGAAGTGCGGCGAGGGGGCCTGCGAACCACAAGGCACGCGCCCAGGGCCTGGGCCGGTCAACGGACCGCAAAGGCTTTGCCCCGTTCCTTGGCATTCCGAACCTCCCCCCGGCGCTTCTTCTCGATCTGCAGTGTCTACGCATTTTCCCAGAATAGAGCCAGAACGTGCAGTCTTTCAGGCAAGGGTGAAATGTGACATACAGGAGACGCGTCAATGCATGTCGCGTCTTGCCGCCCGCAGGGGCCGGCGAGCGCCGGTTTGGCGTTCCGGCCGGGGGCCGAGCGTCTGCGTGGCGTGAGACAGCGAGCAACGAGCGGAGGAAAACCATGTTCAAGGGTTCGTTCACAGCGCTGGTCACGCCATTCAAGAACGGCAAAGTCGACGATCAGAGCTTTCAGCGCTTCGTCGACTGGCAGATCGCCCAGGGTTCGCACGGCCTCGTCCCGGTAGGGACCACCGGCGAGACACCGACGCTCAGCCACGACGAGCATATGCATGTAGTAGACCTCTGCGTCCGCACGGCGCGGAAGCGGGTCCCGGTGATCGCGGGCGCCGGCTCGAACTCGACAGAGGAAGCCATCGAGCTCACGGCCTTCGCCAAGAAGGCGGGAGCCGATGCGGCGCTCCATTCCACGGGCTACTACAACAAGCCGACGCAGGAGGGGCTCTTCCTGCACTTCAAGGCGATCAGCGACGCCGTCGACCTGCCCTTCATCGTCTACAACGTGCCGGGCCGCACGGTGGTCGACATCAGCGCGCAGACCATGGCGCGGATTTCCGAGCTGAAGAACTTCGCCGGCATCAAGGATGCCACCGCCAACATGGAGCGCCAGTCGCAGCACCGCCTCCTCATCCGCAAGCCGCATGCCGCGCTTTCGGGCGAGGATGCGACCTGCCTCGGCTTCATGGCGCACGGCGGCAACGGCTGTATCTCGGTGACTTCGAACGTCGCGCCGAAACTCTGCGCGGAGTTCCAGAATGCGTGCCTCGCCGGCAACTTCCGCCGGGCGCTCGAGATCCAGGACATCCTGCTGCCGCTCCACGGCGCACTGTTCTGCGAGACCAACCCGGCACCCGTGAAGTATGCGGCCTGGCGTCTCGGTGTGATCGAGTCCCCGGATTGCCGCCTCCCGCTCGCGCCACTCACCGATGCGAGCAAGAAGACCGTTGATGCGGCGCTTGCCCACGCCGGACTGCTCGAGGTCAAGGCGGCGGAATAGACGCTCACCTCGACGAGCACAGTGTCCAATTGATCGGGCTGCCCCTATATAAGTGCGGGCAGCCCGAACGCTTTTGGGCCGCATACGAGAAGCATGAATCATGTCGAAGAAGGATGATGACGGTCGCAAGCTGGTCGCCGAGAACCGGCGTGCCCGCCACGACTATTTCATCGAGGACACTTTCGAGGCGGGCATTTCGCTCACCGGTACCGAGGTGAAGTCGCTCCGCAAAGGCCAGGCCAACATCACGGAGAGCTACGCCTCGGCCGAGAACGGCGGGCTCGTGCTCGTCAATGCCTACATCCCCGAATACCAGCTCGCCGGAAACTTCTTCCAGCATGCGCCGCGCCGCCCGCGTCCGCTGCTTCTGCACCGTCGCGAGATCGACAAGCTCTCCCAGGCCGTGCAGCGCGAGGGTATGACGCTCGTGCCTCTCGAGATCTATTTCAACGCGCGAGGACGGGCAAAGCTCAAGCTCGGTCTCGCGAAGGGCAAGAAGATGCACGACAAGCGCGAGACCGTCGCCAAGCGCGACTGGCAGCGCCAGAAGGCACGGCTCATGCGGGACAAGGGCTGATGAGCGGAAGCGCGGAGCCTGTCGCCGGGACGGCGACGGTCCTTTCCGAGCGCGAGCGGCTGCTGGCGATCGAAGGTGCCGCCGTGCGGGCATGGCCTGCCGGCGAGACGCGCGATGTGGATGGTTGGCTTTGGCGTTACTCGGGCGGCGGCTC
>CAUJKI010000337.1 GCA_963205015.1 Pseudomonadota bacterium | reverse complement strand
GACGTGCGCGAGGATGCCACGGCGCATGCGCGGATCCCAGAAATCCTCGATGTGCTGAGTGATCTGCGGGAGGGCACGGGCCTCGCCCTGCGTCTCGAAGAACTTGGCGATCTGGTTCGCCATCATGACAAGCTTGTCATGCTGCTGCATGTCCGGCCGACTTTCCACGTTTGCCCCGGGTGCTGCTCGCCTCGGGAATGCGTTCGGGATGGGTGAAGACCTCGAAACCGTCCTGCCGGGCGACGGCAACGAGCGTGAGCCCCGCGGCTTTGGCCGTGTCGAGCGCGAGCTTCGTCGGCGCCGAGACGGCGACGAGCACCGGTGCGCCGGCTAATACGGCCTTCTGCACCATCTCGACGGATACGCGGCTCGTGAGAAGAATGAGGCCGCTGCCGACATCGACTGCGCGGCGCCTGAGCCCGCCGATGAGCTTGTCGAGCGCATTGTGGCGGCCGACATCCTCGGCAATGGCGACGAGACCCTGCTCGACGTTCCAGAAGCCCGCGCCATGAACCGCACGCGTGCGCACATTCAGCGCCTGTGCAGCCGGAAGCGATGCCATGGCCTTCATGATGTCCGCGGCGGCGAACGTCACGTCACTCGCAACCGCCGGCAGCTTCGCGACCACGGCCTCGAGACTCTCGATGCCGCACAGCCCGCAGCCCGTCGGCCCGGTGAGGCTCCGGCGCCGCTGCGCCAGTGCGAGCCCGCGATCCTTCGCAAGCCACATACGCAGCTCGATGCCCTCGGCATGCTCGACGACCTCGAGCCCTTCGATCTCATCAGGCGTCTTGACGACGCCCTCGCTCAGGCTGAAGCCGACGGCGAAATCCTCGAGGTTCGTCGGCGAAGCCATCATCACCGCGTGCGTCGTGCCGTCATAGACCAGCGCCACCGGCACTTCCACCGGCAGCTCGCGCTCGATCGCCGTGACGTCCGAAGTCGTCACCTTGATCGAGCGGGCGCGGATGGCTGGCTCGGTCATCGCGCTATTCTGCCGCCTCGGCGGGCGCAATGCGCCGGCTCGCCTCCGTGAAGGCCTCATAATCGTCCTGGAACTGCGTCGGACCGTTCGAGAGCCCCACCTGCACCGCCGTCACCTTGTACTCCGGGCAGTTCGTCGCCCAGTCGGAGTAGTCGGTGGTGACGATATTCGCGTTCGTCAGCGGATGGTGGAACGTCGTGTAGACGACGCCGGGCGCGACACGGTCGGTGATGAGAGCGCGCTGTGCGAGTTCGCCCGAACGGCTCGCGATCCGGACCCAGTCACCGTCCTTGATGCCGCGCTGCTCGGCATCGTGGGGATGAATCTCGAGGCGATCCTCGTCGTGCCAGAGGACATTGCCGGTGCGCCGCGTCTGGGCGCCGACATTGTATTGCGAAAGAATACGGCCCGTGGTGAGCAGCAGCGGGAAGCGCGGCCCCGTCCGTTCGTCCGTCGGCACGTACTCGGTCATCATGAACTTGCCTTTGCCGCGGGCAAAGGTTATCGCGTGCATGACCGGCGAGCCTTGCGGGTTGGCATCATTGCACGGCCACTGCACCGATCCCATTTCCTCGATCTTCGCAAAGCTCACGCCCTTGAAGGTTGGCGTCAGCGCCGCGATCTCGTCCATGATCTGGCTCGGATGGGTGTAGTTCCAGTCGAGACCGAAGGCCTTCGCCAGCAACTGCGTGATCTCCCAATCGGCATAGCCACCGTTGCGCGGCGTCATCACGCGGCGCACGAGCTGGATGCGCCGCTCAGCGTTGGTGAACGTACCGTCCTTTTCGAGGAAGGTCGAACCCGGCAGGAAGACGTGCGCAAACGCAGCCGTCTCGTTGAGGAAGAGATCCTGAACGACGACGCATTCCATCGCCTCGAGGCCGGCTGCGACGTGCTTGGTGTCGGGATCGGACTGGAGAATATCCTCACCCTGGATGTAGATGCCTTTGAACGATCCATCCACGGCCGCATCGAGCATGTTGTTGATGCGCAGGCCGGGCTCCGGGTTCAGCTTGGCGCCCCACATGGCTTCGAACGTGGCGCGCACGCCGTCGTCGCTGACGTGGCGGTAGCCCGAGAACTCGTGCGGAAACGAGCCCATGTCGCACGAGCCCTGCACGTTGTTCTGGCCGCGGAGCGGGTTCACGCCGACACCCGGGCGGCCGAGATTGCCAGTCACCATGGCGAGGTTCGCGATAGCCATCACCGTCGTCGAGCCCTGGCTGTGCTCGGTGACGCCGAGGCCGTAGTAGATTGCCGCATTCCCGCCCGTCGCGTAGAGCCGCGCGGCCGCCCGCAACTCGCCCGGATCGACGCCCGTGTACTTGGCAACGGCTTCCGGCGAGTGCCGCTCGTCCGCGACGAACGCAGCCCACTCCTGGAAGGCATCGAGCTCGCAACGCTCGCGCACGAACGTCTCGTTGACGAGTCCTTCGGTGACGATCACGTGCGCCATCGCGGTCAGAACGGCCACGTTCGTGCCCGGTAGCAGCGGCAAATGGTGCTGCGCTTCAATATGCGCCGACCGGACGAGATCGATGCGCCGCGGATCGACGACGATCAGCTTGGCACCGGCGCGAAGCCGCTTCTTCATCCGGCTCGCGAACACGGGATGTGCATCGGTCGGATTGGCACCGATGACCATCATCACGTCGCAATGCTCGACGGAATCGAAGTCCTGCGTTCCCGCCGAGGTCCCGAAGGCCGTCCTGAGGCCATAGCCCGTCGGCGAGTGGCAAACGCGCGCGCATGTATCGACGTTGTTGACACCGAAACCGGCGCGAATGAGCTTCTGGACGAGGAAGGTCTCCTCGTTCGTGCAACGCGAGGACGTGATGCCGCCGACGGCATCGCGGCCATACTGGAACTGAATGCGCTTGAACTCGGAGGTGACGCGCGCGATCGCCTCCTCCCATGTCGTCTCGCGCCAGGGATCGGTGATCTTGTCGCGCATCATGGGCTTCAGGATGCGCTCCTTGTGCGTGGCATAGCCCCAAGCAAAT
>CAUJKI010000336.1 GCA_963205015.1 Pseudomonadota bacterium | reverse complement strand
TTCTGGCTCGTATTCGGGCTCGTCCCCCGTATCATGTTCCACAGGCCGAGGAGCAGCACCGCGAGCACGGCCAGGACGGCCACTGTCGAGAGATGGAACAAGGCCGTGGTCATGAGAGCTCCGTCGGTATGGCCGATGCCTGGATCGAATGGAGGGGAACGCGCCTGTGCACAAGCAGCCGGCACCGGCGCGACATTAACGGGAAATTGCGCCATTGCGTGGCAAAACAATTGCCGCAATCATCATGGCAAGACATGCGATCCCCCATACGTATGCCACGGGAAAAGCGGGGGTCGTGCCAATCGAGAGGCCGCGCTTGGCGACAAACGAGCATACTGCACGAGCGCCGGGTGACGATGCGACGGGACGGCGCTGCCGGCCCGCCCGCGGCACGGCACGCCGCCGCGGCCTGAGGGGCACTGGTGCCGCGGTGGCCCTGCTGATGGCGCTGACCGGCGCCGCCTCGACAACCCTTGCGCAGGGCGCGGGGCAGGCCCGCGAAAGCCTCGAGAAGTCCAAGCGCGAGCTCGACCAGACCCGCCAGCGGACGAAGGGTCTCGAAAAGAGCGTGGCGGATATGCAGGCCGAGCGCGAGCGGCTGAGCGACAGCCTGCGCGAGACGGCCCGCATCATCCACGACAGCGAGGCGCGACTTACCGAGATCGAACGCCAGCAGGCCGCGCTCGGCGAGCAGGAACACAAGATCCGCAAGGAGCTTTCCGAGCGTCACGGCAAGATCGCGGTGCTTCTCGGCGCCATGCAGCGCATGGGCCGCAACCCACCACCGGTCATGATCACGCGGCGCGAGGATGCGCTTCAGATGGTGCGTAGCGCCATGATCCTTGCGCGCGCCTTTCCCGAGCTTGCCGAGCAGGCAACGATCCTGGCTGGCCGCCTTGGCGAGCTCGTGAAGGTCATGGAGGCGAGCAAGGCCCAGAGCGCGATCCTGCGCGCCGAGACGGCCCGCCACGAGATCGAGCGAACACGCATCGCTCAACTTATCGAGAGCCGGCGCCAGTCCCTCGCCGAGCATCAGCCCGCACTCGAAGCCGCGCGCAAGCACGCCGCGGAGACGGCGAAGCGCATCGACGACCTCACGACGCTCATCGCGCGCCTCGATGCCGGTCCCGCGGCCCGTGGCGCTACGCCGCGGCCCGATGCGCCTCCTGCAGCGCCCGCCGCAGTCCAGCCGACGCCACCGATGCTTTCGGCCGAGAAGCCGCCCGCGGCCCGGCCGGGCGAGAGCGCGCCGGAAATTCCAGCAACAACCGAAGCGAAGGCTGGCCAGGCCATGGCTCAGCTCCTGCCTTCGGCGAGCCAACTTGCCGCGCTAAGTCCTGGGCTTATGCGTCCGGCGATCCCGTTTGCCCAGGCCAAGGGCTCGCTGCCGCTGCCGGCGCAAGGCAAGCGCGTGCTCGGATTTGGTGACAAAACACAGTTCGGCACCCAGTCCATGGGCGTAGTGCTGGAGACCCGCCATGCCGCGCAGGTCCGCTCGCCGAGCGACGGTTCAGTTCTTTGGGCCGGCCCGTTCCGCACATGGGGCCAGCTCTTGATCATTAATGCCGAGGACGGGTATCATATTCTTCTGGCTGGGCTATCTCAGATCGACGTACAAGTCGGACAATTCGTGCTCGCAGGTGAACCGGTCGGGCTCATGAGCGCCGCCCCACGGTCGCAGTCGGCCAAGGCCGAAGGTAATGCCCCAGTGCTCTATGTCGAGTTCCGCAAGGACAATCGGCCAATCGACCCCGACCCGTGGTGGGCCGTACGGTCTTAGAGGGTGCAAGAATGAAGCGAAAAGCGGACTACGCATTCTGGACATTCGTCACGCTTTCGGCTGTGGCCGGCCTGACGACGGTCGTCAACGTCACCCGCACCTATTCGGCGACGTCGGCCAACAGCGAGATCTACAAGCAGCTCGACCTGTTCGGCGACGTCCTTGAGCGCGTACGCACCGACTATGTCGAGAAGCCCGACGACTCGAAGCTGATCGAAAGCGCCATCAACGGCATGCTGAGCTCGCTCGATCCTCATTCCGCCTTCCTCAACCGCAAGCACTTCAACGATATGCAGGTGCAGACGCGCGGTGAGTTCGGCGGCCTCGGGATCGAGGTGACGATGGAGAACAACATCGTCAAGGTCGTCGCCCCGATCGACGACACGCCCGCCGCCCGCGCCGGCGTCATGGCGAACGATCTCATCACGCATCTCGACGGCGAGCAGATCGTCGGGCTGACGCTCGAGCAGGCGGTCGAGAAGATGCGCGGCAAGGTCGGCACGGCCATTACCCTGACGATCCAGCGCAAAGGCAACGACGATCCTCTCGAATTGCGGATCGTGCGTGACCGCATCCGCATCAATGCCGTGCGCGCGCGCGCAGAGGGCGACATCGCCTATATCCGCATCACGACCTTCAACGAGCAGACGCACGCCAACCTCGTCTCGTCGGTCGAACGTCTCAAGAAAGAGATCGGCCCCAACCTCAAGGGCTACGTCATCGACTTGCGCAATAATCCCGGCGGCCTTCTCGATCAGGCGATCGCCGTGACCGACGACTTCCTCGAGCGCGGCGCGATCGTGCTGACGAAGGGGCGCAATCTCGAAGAGACGCAGCGCTCCAACGCGCGTCCCGGCGACATCACCGACACCAAGCGGGTCATCGTATTGATCAACGGCGGCTCCGCCTCGGCTTCCGAGATCGTGGCGGGCGCACTGCAGGATCACAACCGCGCCCTGGTGATTGGCACGCGCTCGTTCGGCAAGGGATCGGTGCAGACGATCATCCCGCTCGGCCAGAACGGCGCGATCCGCCTGACGACGGCGCGCTACTACACGCCGTCGGGCCGCTCGATCCAGGCGAAGGGCATTGATCCCGATGTCGTCGTCGAGCAGGAGCTGCCGGAAGAGCTGAAGGCACGCGTGAGCAAGGAGAAGCCGCGTGGCGAGGCGAGCCTGCGTGGCCACCTCAAGGGCGATGCCGGCAAGGACGGCAAGGAGGAGTCGGGCTCGAACTCCTACGTGCCGCAGGAGGCCGACAAGGATACGCAGCTCCAGTACGCGCTGAAGCTCATCCGCGGCGAGATTCCCGAGCCGCCGCCGCGGCCGGCTGACCCGCCGGCGACGACAGATGCGCCGTTGGACGCGACGAAGAAATAGCAGCAGCCGCGCACCCGCGCGGACCATCGGCAAACATACCAGCGCCCAGGCCGTGAGCCTGGGCGTTGCCACATCGAGGGACACTGCGGATGGTTACCTCGCCACTCGCCACGATCATCGTCGACAGCGTCACACACCTCACGCCCGCGCATCGCGGCGCCATCGTCTATGCGGCGTCGCACGGCGGCAGCTACGCGGCGGCCTACGCAGCGGCAAAGGGCGTCGCGGCGATCATCCTCAATGATGCGGGCATCGGCCGCGAGCGCGCAGGCGTGGCCGGCATCGAACTGCTTGGCGAGCTCGGCGTGCCGGCGGCTGCCGTCGCAAGCACGAGCGCGCGCATCGGCGACGGCCAGGACGGCGTCGCGCGCGGCATTCTCTCCGCAGTCAATGCCCCCGCCATGGCTCTCGGCCTTGCCGAGGGCATGAGCTGCCGCGAGGCGCTTGCGCGGCTTGCCGGCGCCCCGCTGACGCCATCGCCAGCACCGCCTGTTGCCGACGAGGCGCGCAATGAGATCGGCTCCAACCTGTATCCGGGGGCCAAGGTGATCGTGATGGATTCGGCGAGCCTCGTGACGCCGGCCGACGCTGGCGCCGTCGTGGTCACGGCCTCGCACGGCGGTCTACTCGGCGGCAAGCCCGAGACCGCGATCAAGGTTCCCGTCTTCTCCGCCGTCTACAACGACGCCGGCCGCGGCATCGACGATGCCGGGATCTCACGCCTCCCGGCGCTCGACGCACGCGGGATCGCAGGGGCGTGCGTCTCCGCCTTCTCGGCCCGCATCGGTGACGGTCTCTCGACCTATCGCGACGGCTTCATCAGCGCGCTCAATGAGACGGCGGCTCGCCATGGCGGGCAGGTCGGCCAGTCGGCCGCCGAGTTCTGCGCGCGCATGCTGGTGGCCGCGCACTGAGCCCAGATAATCGCCGGAGTCGACAAGGCGCGCCCGCGTCTGCGATATCCTTTCGGGCCATCCCATCTGAAAGGCATTCGCCATGAGCACCCCGATCAGCCCCCCTACGCCCAACTCGATGCGCCGCATGACCGGAGGCCAGGCCCTTGCGGAGATGCTCAAGCTTTCGGGCATAGGGCCGATGTTCGGCATGGGCGGCTTCCAGCTTCTCCCCTTCTATGAAGCCTGCCGCGCGCTCGGCCTCCGGCACGCGCTGATCAACGACGAGCGTGCCGGCGCATTCGCCGCCGATGCCTATGCGAAGGTCACGAACCGACCCGGCGTATGCGACGGCACGCTCGGCCCCGGCGCGACGAACCTCGTCACGGGCGTCATCGAGAGCCTCAACGCCGGCCTGCCGATGATCGTCATCACCGGTGATGCGAACCGCGAGCACGCGACGAAGAACATGACGCAGGAGGCGCGCCAGATCGAGATCCTGCGCCCAGCCGTCAAGGAGGTGATCCGCGTCGAGGTGATCAAGCGCCTCCCGGAGCATGTACGTCGCGCCTTCGCTGTGGCGACGAGTGGCCGGCCGGGTCCGGTGCTGATCAACGTGCCGGAGGACGTCGCGCACGCCGAGCACGATTTCGACGCCAGCGATTTCTGGGTCGACGAGACGACGCTCAAGGCACAGGCGCGGCGCACGCGCCCCGATGGCTCGGAAGTCGAGAAAGCCGCCGCAATGCTCGCGCACGCCGAGCGACCGCTGATCCTGGCCGGGGGCGGCGTGCATATTTCTGAAGCCTATGCGGCGCTGCAGAGCTTCTCCGAGGCGTACGGCATTCCCGTCGCGCACACGATGTCGGGCAAAGGCGCGATCGCCTGCGCACATCCGAACTCGGCCGGTCTGTTCGGCCGCTATGACCGCATTGCCAACGAGCTGATCGCGGCCTCCGACTGCCTGCTCGTCGTCGGCTGCAAGCTCGGCGAGATCGCGACCAAGCGCTTTGCCCTCATCCCGCCGGGCAAGCCGATCATCCATGTCGAGATCAACCCGGAGGAGATCGGCCGCACGACGCGCACATCGGTCGCTCTCGCAGGCGATGCGCGGTTGACGCTGCTCGATCTCGCTGCGGCATTGGGCTCGGGGACGGCAGCAGCGGCGCGGCGCGCAGGCTATCTCGCCGAGTTGCCGAAGCGCATGGCCGAGTGGCGGCGCGGCGCCGCCGACCGCCTCGAATCCAAGGAGGTACCGATCAACGTCGGCCGCCTCATGCACGAGATCAACGGTGCCATTCCCGCTGACGGCATTCTCGTCGCGGACGGCGGCTTTGCCGGCCACTGGGGTGGGCTCATGTTCGACACGAAAGCTGCGGGGCGCCACTTCCTGCCCGACCGCGGCTTTGCCTCGATCGGCTATGGCGTGCCGGGTGGCATCGGCGCGCAGATCGGCGCAGGTCCGAAGCGCCGCGTGATCGCGCTCACGGGAGACGGCGGCTTCAACATGAGCCTCGGCGAGCTGGAGACGGCCCGGCGCCTCGGCGCGAGCTTCGTCGCTATTGTCTTCAACAATGCCGCCTCAGGCTACGTGAAGGCGCTGCAGCACGCGGTCTACGGCCCGGGCAACTACCAGTCATCCGATCTCGTGGAGATGGACTATGCCGCGATCGCACGGGGCTTCGGCTGCCACAGCATCCGCGTCACCGATCCGGAGAAACTTTCGTCGGCGATCCGCGAGGGCCTCGAAAACACGTCGACGCCGACCGTGCTCGACTGCATCGTCACGCGCGATCCGGCGCGGATGCTGCCCGCCGCCGATAACCGCACGCTCAAGGTGCAGAAGGGCGATCGGCCGGTGTGAGGGGCGCAAAGCTGCGGCCATTGCCGCTTGACTTATCCCCTCTCCCCGCGTGCGGGGAGAGGGCCAGGGTGAGGGGCGGCTACAAACGCCGACGTCAGCGGAAGTTGCCGCCCCTCATCCCGACCTTCTCCCCTTGAAAACGGGGAGAAGGGGTGGAACTACGCCAACCTTCCCGCAGCGTGGGCGAGGAAGAGGTACACCCGTCCGCCATCCGACACGACGTAGGACTGCGTGAGCCGGCCGCTTGCGTCCTGCTGGTCAGCCTCGCGGAGCACGTGCTCGAAGTCCATGAGATAGCGATCGACGGTCGCCTTGAAGGGACCCTCGCTACGGTAGCGCCGCTGCACGTCGTCGAAGATCGAGCGCCCCTCGTTCGAGTAGATGCTGCGCACCATGATGCCGCGCTGGCCCGTACGGAAGCGCGACCAGATGGCGGCGGCCGTCGTCGCATCGAGGGAGCGCGCAATGCCCGGTACATTGATGCCGGGATCCGGCGGCGCCGATTGCTGCGCCGCGGCTGCCGCCCGGCCGGCTTCCTCCTCGGACGCGCGTGCCAAGAGATCGCCGAGCTTCCAGCCCTCGCGCCCGGTCCCTGAGCCACCCCGCGCCTGGGCCTCCGCGGCCGCTGCCTGGCGTGCGGCCTGCTGATGCGCATGCCCCGTGCCCTGGTGACCAGACGGGGGCGGAAGTTGCGCTGGCGGCGAAACATCCCGACGCGCACTCTCGCGGATGGTCAGACTCGAAAGTTGCTGCAATGCGCGGAGCTGCTCCTGCAGGACGCGTTTCATGCCTTCCGTGCTGGCGCGCGTCGTATCGGGCAGGCGTTCGAGCTGGTCGCGCAACCGCGTCTGCTCGGTCTCGAGATCCGCGAGTGCGGCACGGGCGCGGACGCGCATCTCCTCCGAGGTCGCATTGAAGCGACTCGAAAGCGTGCCGATGTGCTCGTTGACCTCGCGCGACACGCTCGAGAACTTTGCACGCAGCTCGTCGAGCGCGCGATCGGTCTCGCTGCCTGCCGTCGTGCGGAGGCGATCCATCTCCGTGAGGGCGAGGCGCGCCTGCTCCTTGGCGCCGCGCGTGAGCTGCTCGCCGACCAGCTTGGCACGCGTCTCGGCCTCGGCGAACGAGCCTTCGAGCTGGGTCGAGTACCCGCGCATGACCCGATCGATGTCGCCCGTCTTGCCGGCGAGCGTCTCAAGCGTGTTCGAGAGATCGTCCTGGCGCGCCTGGAGCGTGCGGTCGATCCGCGTGTTGGCGGATTCGAGCGCCTGGGCCGCGGTCATGATGACCTTGCCCTGGGCCTCGAAACGGCCGGTGACGCTGTTGATCTGACTGAGCAGGCCCTCGGAGACGTGCTTCAGCATGTCGGCCTGGTTTGAGAGTCCCTCGATGGCCGCCATGGACTGCCGCGTCACCGCTTCGCTCGCCCGGCGCACGGCTTTCACGCCTTCCATCACCTGGCCGTCGAAGGCCTCCGCCTGGCCGCCGAGCACATTCCCTATCTGGGTGGCATGACCCTCGAGCGCCTCGGTGAGCGCAAGCGCCTTGTCCGCGACCGCACCATCGATCGCGAGTGTCGAGCGCAGGATACTCTCGTCGAAGAGCTTGAGGCGATCGGCAAACGCGTCGTCGAGAACCTTCGTACGCTCGATGAGCTGCCGGTCGATCGCCTCCTGGCGGCTCGCCATGGTCGCTTCGAGTGCGCCCGCGAACTGCTCGAATACCGCCTGCAGGTTCTCGGTCCGGACCGCGATGCCCTCGTCGATTTTCTGGGCGCGCTCGTCGAACGTGATCGTAAGGCGCTCGGCATGGCCGTCGAGCGCGGTCTCGATGCGCTTCGAGCTGTCCGCCATCTCGACCGACATGCGCTCGAAGGAAACGCGCAGGTTCTCGGTGCGCTGCTCGAGCGCAACGGCGAGCGTCGTCGTGAAGTCCTCGAAGACGTGTTCGATCTTGGCTGTCTGGCTGCCGAGCTTGTTCGAGACGCTCTCAGCCGTCGAGGCGAGCGAGGTCTCGAGCGCGACGAGGTTCTGCCCCGCGCCCTCGATGAAGCCCGCGAGCTTCTGCTGCTGCTGGCCGAGCTTGTCGACGAGCGAGGGAATCTCGGTGCCGATCTCCTTGAGCGCCCGGTTGACGCGCTCGCTCGTCTGGAGAAGCGCGGTGCGCTCGCCGGAGAGCTCACCGAGCAGCCCGCGGATGCGGTGCTCGTTCTCGCTGTAGGCTCGCTCGAGCGCGGCAACCTCGCTGTGCACCAGCGCCTCGAGCTCGCCAGCACGGCCGAGCGCGCGCGAGACCGCCTCGTTCATGAACGAGACCTGCCGGCGCACGGCCTGGCCGACCGAGGCGATCTGCTGCTCCGCCATGCGATCCGGCTCGGCGAGGCGGATCGCAACCTCGGTCATGGCCGAGGACATGAGGCGCAGCTCCTGAGCGCGCCAGATGAGGAGCGCGAGGAACCAGAAGAGCGCGATCGGGATGAGGATCGTCGCGGCGAGCGTGATCGCCGTCGGCCGCGAGAGCATCTCCATGAACGTCGGCGCGCGGGCGAGTTCCGGCGCGAGCATCGCCCAGCCGAGCAGGAGGCCGAGCACGGCCCACACGCCGCTCGCGATGGCCGCGACCGTCATCGGCCGCTGCGACGGCTTCTGCTGGAGCGCGTAGATGAGGCCGCCGATGGAGGGGACGTCGTCGTTGGCCGCAATCGTCGTGCGCGAGGGGCCGGCGGCGCGGCGGCGCGGATTGCGACCCGAACCTCCGTTTCCGCCGCCGCGGCCGTTCTCGCCGGAGGGCTCCGCTGGAACAGCCGGTGGCTCTTTCGGCTGGGCGTCTGCCTTGAGGTTCGATTGAGGCTTCGCTGCCGATGCCGCCAAGGGTGGGGGGCCGCCGCTCGCGACGACCTTCGGGGCGGGCTTTGCGGCAGTCGCCGCTCCGGTGTTCTGAGAGGCTCCGGATATGATGCGGGGTGGCGCCACAGGTGCGCTCGGCGCCCCGGTCGCCGTGGCAGGCGACTTCTCGGTCTGGGCCGCCGGTGTATCGGAGGAGGCGGGTGTTGCTGGCGGCGCCTTGGGCAGCGGTGGCGGCACGACACGGGCGGCGGCGGGGCCGGCTGTGCCTGTCATTTCGACGCGCGGTGGAGCCGGCTGTTCTGCAGCAGTCGACGTATCGTCCTTCTTAGGACCCTGACCCATCAGCCTGTCATGCTGCAGCCACAGTTGCCCGTCTGCCGCAGCCCCCCTCCAAAGCAGTATTAACCCAAACTTTTATCTTATCGCAGCCCCAAGTCCCAGTCCGATTCGACCTCTTCCACTCGATACGACCAGAATTCTTGGGTGATCGTGACCGTATGCGCCCCTGCAATTCCCCGATTCGTCCGGCGCTTACCGCTCGCGGAAGGTCGCAGCTCAATGGGGCTGCTTTGGGGCGCTGGGGAGGCCGCCTCTCGCCGGTGCACGGCATTTGC
>CAUJKI010000335.1 GCA_963205015.1 Pseudomonadota bacterium | reverse complement strand
CAGAATTGGAAACACAGCGAAGAAGAGAAGACCCAGCCCGGCGATGGCCGGCAGCGCTGATACGGGTGGCCATCGACACCTGTCACGCCATGCCAATGTCAGCAACAACAGGCAGCCGATGCCGAACCTGAAGGCGCCCAGCGTGATCGGGTCCGTGGCGCTGACGACGAGCCGCGTCACCCCGACCGACAGTCCGCCGAGTGTGCTCGACGCGATCGCTGCAAACACCCCGATGATTTCGCCCATGCCCTGACCAATCCGCGCTGTACCCCCGATGTTGCGCGGACAGTAGCCAGGGCCTATTCATTAGAGAAACGCATAAAGATAATGAGCGTCATCACGGATCGCTATGAGTAGACCACGCCTCGATCCCGGCCTGTTGCGCACATTCCTTGCGGTCGCGGAGGAGCGCTCGTTCACGCGTGCGGCTACGCATCTGCATCTCACGCAATCGGCCGTCAGCTCGCAAATCAAGCGTCTGGAGGACGAGCTGGATCTCGAGCTCTTTTCCAGATCGACGACGCGGGTGGACCTCAATCCAGCAGGCGAGGAGCTTGTTGGATATGCCCGGCGCATTCTCAGTCTTGGGGACGAAGCCGTTCAGCGCCTGCGCCAGCACGACGTTGCAGGGCGCGTTCGCCTGGGCGTGATGGACGATTATGGAACGACGCTCTTGCCGCCGATCTTGAAGACATTCTGCGGTGCCTATCCTGGCATCGAGCTGCAAATGGAGACTGGCCTCACCGCGGGCATGATCGCGCGCGTTGGCAAATCCTACGACGTCGTGCTCGCCATGCACGCCCGAGGCGATGCATCCGGCGAGTTCTTGCGCCGTGAGCGCACGGTGTGGGCTGGCAGCGATGCGATGTTGCCGCGTGATCTGGACCCGCTGCCGGTGGCTCTTTATCCTCAAGGCTGTCTCTTCCGCCGGTGGGCGCTCGATGCCTTGGAGCGCGCAGGGAGGAAGTGGCGTCTCTCGTTCGTCAGTCCGAGCCTTGCGGCCGTGGAGGCTTTCGCGGCTCAGGGTCTGGCTGTGACGGTCACGAAGGAAGGCACGCTGCCGCGATCGCTGAAGGTCCTTGGCGCCGAGGCAGGCCTGCCGCCTTTACCCGCGGCGAACATCCGATTGCACGTCTCTCCTTCTGCAGATGCGCCCGCAAGCCTTCTTGCACAGCACCTTCGGGAGAATCTGGGAGCGCAACGAAGATAAGCGGAATGCCCCGATTGACCGTCGGTTGTAGGGCAAGGGGGATCGAAGCGCCAAACCGCTTGACGTCGCCTTTTGGTCAGCAACGATGACAGCCATGGGACGCGTCACGTCGGCTTGCCTTTCGCAACGGACGAACTCGGACAAGCCTCTGAGAAACGAGAAGGGCCAAGAGAAGGCATTGCTGTTCAACAAAGCGAAGTCGGACCAACATCGTGCCCAATCCTTCGACCCAATCCGCTTCCTGTATAATTCTGCCTTGCGTAGCGAATGCCACGGGCGACCGAACGATCAAGCGTACTAGGTCGTTGATACCAAGTGGGCGAATTGACTTGCACTCGGCCGTTCCGCAGCCGCGCTGCTATCGCAGTTGCTGTTTCTAGCCAGTATTGGACTGCATCATTGCTGTTCTGATAGGGCGCGTCGCCAGGGGATGCCCGAAAAACTCGCGGTAAAGCCGGTTATCAATTTCTAAGTCCCTAGTAGGCTCGCGCTCACATGGTCACAGTAGACCACATCTACATCGCTCCCGAGCAGCCGTACGGCTGCAGCAATGTTATGACGCTTGGCAGTCCCTCAAGAAAGCCCTGGAACTCTCGAGCGTTCTGCATAGCATCATATGACGTTTGCGGCGGTCGGTAACTGGCCGATGTCTAGTCGCCGCTCGCGGAGCCCTCTTCAGCTCAACTTCAGGCCGCGCAGCTTCATTGCATGTGCTGGCCGCCATTGATGGCGATATTTGCGCCGGTAACGAAAGCAGCCTCTTCCGAGCACAAATAGATGATGAGGCCCGCGATCTCCTCGGGCTTTCCGAGGCGGCCCAGCGGAATCTGGGGGATGATCTTGCCTTCGAGAACATTGGCCGGAATGGCCGTTACCATCTTGGTACCGATGTAACCCGGAGAGATCGTGTTGACCGTCACGTTCTTGCGGGCCGATTCTAGGGCCAGCGATTTCGTAAAGCCGTGCATGCCCGCCTTCGCAGCTGCGTAGTTGGTCTGACCGAAAGCCCCCTTGGATCCGTTGACCGAAGAGACATTGATGATGCGGCCCCACCCTCGCTCCATCATCCCTTCGTGGACCTGCTTCGCCATGTTGAAAGCACTATCGAGATTGGTATGGATTACAGCGTCCCAATCCGCCTTGGTCATCTTCCTGAAGGTCATGTCGCGCGTGATGCCCGCGTTGTTGACCAGGATGTCGATAGGGCCGAGATCCTTCACGACGTTGGCGACGCATGCCTCGCATGATTCATAGTTGGAGACGTCGCAGGGATACGCTTTGAAGTCGTAGCCGTGCCCCTTCATCTCGCCGAGCCATTGCGCTGACGTTTTGTTGGAAGGAGAGAAGGTGACGGCAACCAGATCTCCGGCATCCGCCCTCTTGGTGGAAATCGTCTCGCCCAGGCCACCCATACCGCCGGTGATCAATGCGACGCGCTTGGCCATGTGTACTTCCTCTCCCTTTGACGTTTCTGGATATACAGACTACGCGCCCTTTTCACGGGGCCGAAGACGTCAAACACACAAATCGTCGCTGCGTTGCAGCACGTGAGGCGGACAAAGACGGACTGACCTTCAACGGAAAGAAGCCACCTGCCGTGGAGGACGATGCTGGCTGAAGCGGCGTGTCCGTTGCCGTGATCGATCCCACGGCGATGAACCGATCCTCAGCGCCCGCTACCTGTGGCTGGGCGTCTTGCCTCTGATTGAATGATGAGGCGGGCACTTCTCTGACCGGTAAGATAGATCCAAAGCCAGCTCAGCGCTACGGAGAGCCGGTGGCGAAGACCGATCAGGAAGTAAATATGGGCCAGCCCCCAAAGCCACCATGCCAGGCGCCCCTTGAGACGTATCCAGCCGAAATCGACGACGGCGGCGCGCTTGCCGATCGTGGCAAGGCTGCCTGCATTCTTGTAGCGAAACGGCGGCAGTGCGCCCTTGCCACCCAGACGTGCCTTGATCGTATCAGCTACATAGCGCCCCTCCTGCTTGGCAGCAGGAGCGATTCCAGGGACGAGCCCGCCATCCTCCATCTTCACGCAAGCGGTGTCGCCGATCGCGAAGATCTCCGGATGACCCGACACACTTAGATCCGGCTCCACGATGATGCGCCCCGCGCGGTCCGACGGCACGTGCAGCCACTCGGCCGCCGGCGATGCGGCGACGCCTGCAGCCCATAGAATCGTCATCGCCGGCAATTGCTGCCCGTCGATTGTGACGCCGTCAGCGCTGCATTCTGTAACGGGATGTCCAAGCCAGACCTCAACGCTGAGGCGTGTCAGCGCCCGAAGGGCATATTCAGACAGCCCTTCGCGAAAGCCGGGAAGAAGCCGGGGACCTGCCTCGACAAGAACCACACGAGCCTTGCGCGTATCGATGTTGCGAAAATCATTCCGCAGGGTTTCGTGCGCGAGCTCCGCGATCGTGCCGGCGAGCTCGACCCCTGTTGGGCCACCACCGATAACGACGAAGGTCAACAACCTTGCGTGATCGTCGGGGGCAGTCGTTCGCTCCGCGCGCTCGAATGCATCGAGAACCCGGCTCCTGATTGCAGTGGCGTCTTCGATGGCTTTCAGTCCGGGCGCGATCGGCTCCCATTCGTCATGACCGAAGTAGGCATGCCTCGCGCCGGTCGCGAGCACAAGCGTGTCATAGGCGATTGTACTGCCACCATCGAGCAGGACTGCGCGCTTCTCGCTATCGATCCCGACGACGCTCGCCAGGAGCGTCGTGACGTTGCCGTAGCGCGAAAGAAGAGACCGGATCGGCCAAGCGATTTCGGACGGAGCGAGCAATGCGGTCGCGGCCTGATAGAGCAGCGGTTGAAACAGATGGTGATTTCGGCTGTCGATGACCGTAACACGGAGCGGCGTATTGGCGAGATGGCGCGCAACTTCGAGGCCGCCGAAGCCGGCGCCGACGATGACCACATGATGGGTGGACTCCATTGCGCTATCCCTCTGGAGGTTGTGCTTCGGGATAATGGATCATCCCGTCCACCTGAACGACGGCGCCGGATGTCAGACGCGCGGGCTCCAGACGGCCATGCGCCATAAGGTGATAGACCGCCCTGCTGCGCGCGAGGAGATAATCGGCAACGATACGCCGGTGACACCGCCACCAAACCGCCTCCGCGCACATGATGGTGCACCGCCGTGCCGCACCCTCTTTGAGCAGATGGGCAAGGCCGGCCTGAAAACGGTCCGAGAGTGCGTAATCCGCGTAGTTGTGAAAACTCTCGTTGCTCCAGAAGCCATTGACATCAGCGGGCACGCCGCGTGTCCTACCGCGAAGCCCGCCGAGCGACGCCATGTGCTCGTAGGCGATGCCAAGGCGCGTGAGAGAGTGGGGAAGCGTGTCTTTATTGAACTGCGGATTGGTCCTCGATCTCGGGACCGTTCTGATGTCGACGAGGATGTCCGTTTGAACTTCTCTTAGCAGTTCGGTGAACTCCCCGACGGTCCGGTTGGAGTGACCGATAGTGAAGAAGGGGAGGCCATGGTCCATCACGCATACTCGAGCGTGCCGCCCTTGTGAGCGGCGATATGATCGGTCTTGTCGCTCTTGATTTCGTATTGGGGATCGTCCTCCGACGCGTGATGCGTGTAGCCTTTGAAGAGGAAATCTGAAGTGTGAACGGCAATGATCGTGCCCGTCACATGGCCTGCCTCCGAGTTCCACCTCACGTGATCGCCAATCTTGAACCGTCGGGGCATGGCGCTCAGTCCTTCTCCCGTCAGGACGCTGCGGCGGAAGCCTTTGCGGAGGCAAGCACAACAGACGCTTCCGTCGTCAGGACCCGGAACGTGAACGTCTCTTGGAAATAGAGCGTGACCGTCGTACCTGAATGACTGAGATAGCCGATGGAAATATCCTGGCCGATGTCGAGCTCGAAATCGCCGCCTCGGGTGGTGAGCACAAAGCCACCCTCAATGGCAGGGGCCCAGATGATGCCACCGTCGACAACATGCTCAATGTGGTGGAAGACCGGATAGCCTTCGTCCGTGCCGCCGCTGGCGGCCGTGTACGCCTCGGCGCCGAGCACGAGTGCGTAGGGACCGTTGCAGCCAGCGAGCCGCAACTGGCCTACCGCTTGCGCGATCGCGCCCGGATAGCCCTTTACATTGCTCGGCAGCGAAATCTTCGCATTGCTGCTGGCTTCGCGGATCCCCTGAATTGCGGCCGCGGCATATCCGTCGAAGACGGCGCGATCCTCGGCGAAGGCAATCGTGCGCGCTGCCTCCTTCACGGGCGACCAATCCGAGTCGGCTGCTCCGCGCTCGACGTCATCGATCTGCTGGCGCGAGAGCTCGAATGGAACGCGCAGCTCGACCAGCGCCTTCGCATCACGCTGTGCAGCCTGGATTCCCTCGGCGGGAGGTTGGATCTGGCGGGTATGGCCAGTGCCGACGGCGGAAAGCCCGAGCCCCGTCGGCTCCGGAACATCGACGACGCGCCGCGCCGCGAGGTGACGCTTGAGCGTGCGGGAGGCTTCCTCCTCAATCTGGGCCCAGGCTTTGTCGGAGATGGGGGCGAGCTCGCGATGGAGATTATTCATGACCTGCCTCTGCCTTTAGGGAACCGATGCCGAGAGACCCATCACTAGTGGATCGCAGCGTAGGAGCGGTCCCAATTGCGCTTCGCGTCGTCGAGTCTGATGGTTCGATTGATGGAGATGCGAGCTCCGGCGTGACATTGTCGAGAAAGGTGGCCGACGGTACGAAGAACAAGGTGCCCGTGACCGCGCGGCTGAAGTCGAGCAGCCGATCGTAGTTTCCGGGCGGCCGGCCGACGAACATGTTTTC
>CAUJKI010000334.1 GCA_963205015.1 Pseudomonadota bacterium | reverse complement strand
CCTGCTGGCACTATCGGGCATCCCCTTCGCGGTGGCCGGCGGCATCGTCGGCCTCTATATCGCAGGCCAGCATTTGAGCGTATCGGCAGCCGTCGGCTTCATCTCGCTATTCGGGGTGTCGGCCATGGACGGCATCCTGCTCGTCTCCTACATCCGATCCAACCTGGAACGAGGACTCGAAACCGCAACCGCCATCATCGAGGCGGGGCAGACGCGCATGCGGCAGATCTTCATGACCGCGCTCTCGGCCTGCATCGGTCTCGTCCCGGCAGCGCTCTCGACAGGGATCGGATCGGAGGTGCAGAAGCCGCTCGCCGTGGTCATCGTCGCCGGCATGCTCGTGTCGCCCATCTGCAGCCTGTTGATGATCCCGGTCCTCTCGCGGCTGTTCATGCCGTCCACGACCAGGGCCAGCGGCACCGAGGAGCCGCCGGCCGGTTCGTTGCCTGTCGAGACACCGACGCATTGAGGGCACTGCAGCATTCGCTGCGCATTGTCATTGCGCTTTCATCGATACATTGCAGCTTGTGCTGCCATTTGGCTGTCCGACTGAAGGGCTGAGGACGGCATCGAGAAGCGGGGGAAAACATCCCCCGCACGTGCCAAAGCACAGCCCCGACCGGCTGGACGCCATTGGGCCTCGCCCGGTGAATCACTCTAGATTGGATTGAATGAGCTTTCGGCCGGCTGATCGCACCTCCTCGATCGTTGCGCGTCTTGTCGCCTCTTTGCGTCGTTGTCCCAAAGAGCGAGGCATCCCGATGCCGGCGGATCACATATCTTGCTTGCAAATGCGAATTATTTGCAATTAGATGTTCCTGACTCGGCTGCGGCGTCAGGCCTGACCGAGAGACCAGGAGCCGAGGAAGAATTATGCGTGGGCTTGGAAGCAAGAGGCTGACCTGTGCGCCGTGGCGGCGCGCGCGACCTTTCATCGGCGCGACAGCCCTTCTGCTTTCTTCCACCGTCAGCGCTCTCGCCGAAGACCGGGCGCGCCAGCCGCACGCGGCGGATCCCGGCAGCCTTGCCGCCGAGGCCAATGCCGTGCGGGAACGCTTCAAGGCCATGGGCATCGAGTACGGCTTCATCTACACGGGCGAGGTTCTCGCCAATGTTTCCGGCGGATTGCGAAGGGGCGCGATCTTCGACGGCAAGCTCGACACGTTCCTACAGGCCGATCTCGGCAAACTCGCCGGCTGGCAGGGCCTGACCTTCTACACGAACGTCTTCCAGATTCACGGGAGCGGGCGCCTCAAGCGCGACTATACGGGTGGCATCCATACCAACAGCAATATCGAGGCGATGCCGACGACGCGCCTCTCCGAGCTCTGGCTCGAGCAGAAGTTTGCCGGCGCTGCGGCATCCTTCCGTATCGGTCAGCTCGCCGCGGACACCGAGTTCTTCTTCAGCAGCTACGGGAATTTCTTCGTCAACAGCAACTGGCCGACCATTGCCGCATCCAACCTGCCGAGCGGCGGCCCCGCCTATCCGCTGTCGACACCAGGCGCGCGGCTCAAGGTCCAGCCGAGCAGCGATGTCGCCTTTCTACTCGCTGTATTCAATGGCGATCCGGCAGGCCCCGGGACTGGCGACGAGCAGAAGCGCAATCGCTATGGCCTGAACTTCCGCGTCCAGGACGCACCTCTCGTCATCGGCGAGGTGCAATTCAGCCGAAACCAGGAGAAAACCAAGCCCGGCCTGGCTTCGACCTTCAAGCTCGGCGTTTGGGGGCATGCCGGCGGATTTGACGACCAGCACGTTGATGAGAACGGCATCTCTCTTGCTTCGCCGGCTTCGAGCGGGAATCCGTTCCGCCATCGCGGCAACTATGGCGTCTACGGCATCATCGATCAGCAGCTCTATCGCCCGGCGGGCGGCGACGCGAGCAGCGGCGTCGTTGTCTTCACGCGCATCTCCGCCAGCCCATCCAATCGCAACCTCGTGGAGTTCTATTTCGAAGGCGGCACGATCGTCACCGGTCTCATTCCAGGGCGACCGGACGACAAGCTCGGCGTATCCGTCATTTACGCCCAGATTTCCGACGCGGCGCGAGCGCTCGCTGAGGATGCAGCCCGGATCGATGGCACCCGGAACCCCTTGCACAGCTACGAGGCGACGTTTGAATTGAGCTATCAGGCACAGCTTCGTGATGGCTGGATCTTGCAGCCGCTTTTTCAATATGTGCGCAATCCGGCGGGCGTGCCGGGAACCCCTGACGCAACGGTCGTCGGCGTGAGAAGCGTAATTACCTATTGATTACCTATGGAGTACGCATCGCCGCGGCCACCTTGACGGGCCGGCACCCGAAACCGCTAGGATGCCGGAACGGCGCGAGCTGGGCGCGGCCGTGTGCAACTGAGATGATGGAGCAGTGTCGGATGCCAGCCTCCAACGTCACCGTCGTGAGCCATCCCTTGGTGCAGCACAAGCTGACGCTGATGCGGGACGTCGGTACGCCATCGAACAAGTTCCGAGCGCTGCTGCGCGAGATCAGTCTCCTACTCACCTACGAAATCTGCCGCGACCTCGAGACCGAACTGGTCGAGATCACGACGCCGCTCGAGACGTTCATGGCACCGCGGCTCGAAGGAAAGAAGCTCTGCTTCATCTCGATCCTTCGCGCGGGCAACGGTCTCGTGGACGGCATGCTCGATCTCGTACCGTCGGCGCGCGTCGGCCACGTCGGCCTCTACCGCGACCCGCGCACGCTGAAGCCGGTCGAATACTATCTCAAGCTTCCGGACCGGATCGAAGAGCGGCTGTGCATCTGCGTCGATCCCATGCTCGCGACCGGCAACTCCGCGGTCGCGGCCGTCCAACGGATCAAGGAGGCTGGTGCCAAGCGCATCAAGTTCGTCTGTCTGCTGGCCGCGCCGGTCGGCATAGAAACTTTCTCGGCGGCCCATCCGGATGTGCCGATCCTCACGGCCGCCATCGACCGCGAGCTCAATGATCACGCCTACATCGTTCCCGGACTCGGCGATGCCGGCGACCGCATATACGGGACTAAATAGGGGCTCTCGTCTACGGTGAATCTCGCACCGCGGTTCGCACTTCGAGTACCCAATCCGTCAGGGCATCAACTTCTCGAGCATCTCGCTGATCTCGTAGACGCTAGAAACCGCCAGATCGTGCCCGAAGGGCACGCCCTCGCGCTCCGCGCGCCGGCGCAAGCCCGCCTCGTGCACGTCGAGAACGTCTCGAGAGAACGGCATGCTGCCGGGATCGGCAATGCGCAGATAGCCATCGGCATCGCGTGCAGGCATGATGCGGCTCTTCACGTGCCTGTTCGGCGACCAGGGAATGTCGAGCACCCCGGCCTCGGCGCCACGGATCGTCGCGAGCGCGATGTCGCCATCGCCCATCTCAAGGATCTTGTCCATCACCGGCACGACCTCGCGGCGAATGAGATCGCACTCGGCGTGGAACTCGGGCATGGAGTCGAGACGCTGATTGCGCGCCAGATAGATCGCCATGCGAGTCATCCGCAGGCCCTCGGCATTGGCCTTGGGCGTCGGGATGCCGAACGGCTCGTGCGTCGATTTCGTCGTGATCGAGTTGGCGCCGCCGACCGCCGCCAGCGTGCCGCCGTAGACTATGAGTGCCGCCGCCTGCGCCTCGTCGTGCGGCCATGCGCCCATCCAGTGGAGGGAGGTGACGGGCGTGTAGACGTCGTGGAAGCCGAAGCGCTGGAGATACTCCTGAACCAGCACCCTGCACATGCGGATGGCGGCGGCATCCTGCACAAGATGCAAGGTCTGGCCGAGTTCGAGGCCGTAGTGCCTGACACCCTGATGCACCGCCAGCAAGGCATCGATGATGCAGGTGATGATGGCGATCGACGGCGGTATGTTCGTTCCCGTGAGAAAGCCCGGTTGCCGGCGATGAAGCTCGACGCCGTGCTCGAGGTACAATGCCGCGAGACGATCGAGATACTGGTAGTTGCGGATGCCCTCTTCGAGTGACGTCTCCTTGGTGTAGGAGACGGTGTAGGCGAGACCCGAGCCGAGATATCCGGAGAAGCCGGACGCATAGCCGACCTCCGCTGTCAGTCTCGGAAAGGACGTGCCGGAGAGCACGATCGCCGGCTTGTCGATAGCATCGATGAGCTTCGCCGTCTCGATGGGACCATAATTCACCATCGGAAAGCCATTGAGCATGGAACGTCCTGCCTTGCGGCTCTCCTCGATGCCAACCTGCGCCTTATCCCAATGCTCGTTGCGCGTGTAGCTATCTGTCGTCGTCGGCACGATGTCGGCAAGCCCGACCTTGTCGAGCTCTGTCATCAACTCGATCTGCAGCTCCAGCGTACCGAAGCCACCGCGCGGCTGCGTCAGGCAGCGGCCGGCAGCTTCCGCCTCCCGAAACACATGCGCGAGCTGCTTGTGTTTCGGGAGCGCCTTGTGGCGGGCGACCGCAGCATCGAGATCGATGAGGGCGCCTGTCGGCCATCGCGCGAGGTTATCCCTGCGCATGGCGGCGAAGTCGTCGGCAGGGATCTCGCGCTGCGAGAACGGCGCGCGCGTCTCACGCGATCTGACTGCGAGGTTCATCCGCTTCCCTTTCCTCCAACGGCCTCAGAGATGCCCGTGCGATCTCGAAGGCGGCATCCGGATCGATCGCCGAGAGCAGGCCGCCGGCATAGAGCAGATAGTCGGCATCGATGTAGAGCGCCGGGCGGACTGGCCGCAGCGAGAACGGGTCCGTCGCATCGGCAAGCGCCGCTTTGAGCACCGACGCTGGCGTGGCGCCATGCGCCAGGGGTCCGCCCGTGCCGATGACCGTGGTCACACCCGAGAGGTCCTTGCCGCGCTGCATGGTGACCGGTCCCTGCACCGTCTGCACGATCTCGGATGTGCCGGCATGGCGACCGACCGCGATACGCACCGCCGTCCACGCGAGCGCTTCGTCGAGCGCGACCTCATGAGGGCTCGTCGGCAGGCGCTCGACATTGTCCTCGATGGCATCGAGCATTGCCTCCAACTCTGCCTCCGTGAGGCCGGCACGCACAGCGAATGCCGATGAGCTGGCTGCCTGGACAATGGCGCGCGCGTTGTGGCGCATGCCGAGATCGCCCTCGACCGTCCGCTTCACGAAAGGCTCGGGCAGGCCGTATTGCACGACGCCATCGCGTCTCGGCGCGCCGACGGCGACCGAGTGAACGTCCGTCGTCGCACCGCCGATGTCGACGACGAGGAGATCACCGAGCCCACTATGGCGCTCCGTACCCTCCGAGAGAAGGCGCGCGCCCTCCATGACGGCAGCCGGCGTCGGCATGAGCACCGCGTCCACTTGCGCTGCAGCACGATCGATACCCTTGGCGTGCACGATGCGGGCGATGAACACCTCGCGAATGGCTTCGCGCGCCGGGGCGATTTCCAGCACGCCGAATGCTGGCATCACGTTCCGCGTGAGAACAGCGTTCTTGGCCGCACTGGTCAGTCCCTCTACGACTTCCTCGGCAACATCGCGATTACAGGCGACGATGATCGGACACTGCAGGCCCGATGCCGCAAGTCGCTTGCCATTGTGGCGCACGACTTCGGCATTGCCACCATCGGTGCCGCCAGCGAGCAGAATGATATCCGGCGCCAGCGTCTCGATGCTGCCGATATCGGCCGCCGTCAGGCGATAGGCGAAGGCGCCGACGAGCTTGGCTCCGGCACCGAGCGCCGCCTGCCGGGCAGCTTCGGCCGTCAGCTCCTTCACGAGACCGATCGTCACCATGCGCAGTCCGCCGGCCGCCGAGGAGGACGCGAGGCGGTGCGCGAATGTCGGCAGATGACCCAGCTTCGCCGCCAGCGCCGCGAGCGCGAGATCGAGACCGATCGTGATATCGCTCGTCACCGTCGATGGTCCCTGAGCCGTCGCCAGGATGCGGCGTGCGCCGAGGTCCACTGCCCGGAGCTTGGTGTAGGTAGAGCCGAAGTCGATGAGAAGTGCAGCCGACATGCGCGAGCTAGCTCAAGCTGAAGGAGTGGGCGCCGAGCGCGCCGCAAAGTCGCGATTGAGCGCATCGACAACAGCGTCCGTGCGCGTACCCGGCGGAAACGCCCGATCGAAACCCATACCGAGGAACGTACGCTCCGTCTCCTCCCAGCTTCGCTTGCCGACGACGAGGTTGCCGCCGACGTAGAGCAGGATGTCATCGAGGCCCGCCTCGATGCATTGCTCACGAAAGCCCCGGCAATCAAGCTCTCCAAGTCCGTAAAGCGAAGAGACAAGGATGGCATCTGCTGCAGTCTCGATCGCCGCCTTGACGAAATCGGCCGCAGGCGTGAGCGCGCCGAGCGCGATGACCTTGAAACCCGCCTTCTCGAGCGCAATCGAAAGAATGCGATTGCCGACAATGTGCGTATCGGACCCGATGACGCCCGTGATCAGCGTTTTGTTGATGGCAGCGCCCTGGGCGCACAGGGCCGTGGAACTCTCGGTCATCGTCGCTCCACCTATTTCACGAGATTGAGACGGCTGGCATGCACCTGCGACACGCGGGCCGCACCGAGGCCCGCAGCATCGAGGGTCATCGTCATGCCGGGAACCAGCCGCATGGCACCACGCTTCACATCCAGCGGCACCGCGGCGAGCCGGCTCCGCTGGCGCAGAAACCCGTTCATCTCGCCTGCGTTGGTGATGTGGCGGCGCGCGACGCATGCCTCCATCCAGCAACCGAGATCGCTTGCAACTCCATTACCGAGCACAGGCTGCATGCCGAGATCGCGGATAAGCCTCAATCCCTCCCCGAGCTTCGAAAGGCTGGCCATCTTCATGAGCTTGAGCTTCACGAAGGCAGCGCCGAGGGCGGCGGCACGCTTGATATCCTCGAGCCCGTAGATGGACTCGTCCAGCATGAGCGGCACGGTGCTCACGGCGGCCACGGCAGCGGCGGCATCCCAGTCATCGGCGTGGCACGGCTGCTCGAGCAGCTCGATGGCCTCCGGTTCCAGCGCGGAGGCGAAGCGCATCCCGTGCTCGCGGCTGTAGCCTTGATTCGCATCGAGCCGCAGCCTCGCGCGCCCACGATTGCACCTTTGAATGAACGCCACACGCCGAAGATCGGCCTCGACGTCGAACCCTGCCTTGATCTTGAGCGTGCCATAGCCGGCTGCGATTGCGGCCTCGATCTCGCGTTCGATACCAGCGAAGTCCGTCGCGTTGATCCCAGCGAGCAGCGGGACCTCCTCATCGGCGTCGATAGCGAGCATAGGGTGCCCCTCTGCCATTTCGATCGCTGTGACGAAGGCGGTCAGCGTGAAGGGCGCATCCGTCAGATCGTGCGCGGCCAGCGCCCTGGCTGCATCGCTGCTGAGACCAACCAGCCGCGAGGCCAACGCCGCCGCACGTGGCCACGCCGCCTCGATTTGCTCGCTGGTGTAGCCTGTGAGAATGGTCGCCTCGCCGAGGCCCACCCGGCCGCCGACGACGATGCGCGCGATGATCGTATCGAAAGCCGTAACCGGACCCAGCGCAAGCTTGTAGGGCTCCTTGAGCGGCAGCCGC
>CAUJKI010000333.1 GCA_963205015.1 Pseudomonadota bacterium | reverse complement strand
TGCTCAGCGTCATGAGCATCACGCTCATATTCACCTACGTTGCGACCGTTCTCGGCCGATTTCTTGTCGCGTCCGGCCGAACCAACACGTGGACGCTTACCATGGTCGCTGGCATTGCGCTGGCGTTTCCGCTCAACTTCGTCCTCATTCCATGGACCGAACAAATGTTTGGTAACGGCGCCATTGGAGGTGCCCTGCGGCTTTTGTGTGCGGAGTTTCTGATGGCGATTTTCGCTTTGTGGATGCTGCCGAGCGGCACCTTGACCCGGGAGAACGCGAGCACTGCATTCCGCATATTCGCCGCCGGTGGCGTGATGGTGGCCGCCTGCTGGTTTGTAAAGGACATGTTTATCGCCATACCCGTCCTGGTCGGCGTGGCGACCTACACGCTCATGATACTGGTGCTGCGTGTCTTGAAACCCGAGGACATCGAGATGGCCATGAATGCCGTCCGCAGCGCGCTCACTGGGCTTCGATTGCGCCCCTGGGGAGCCGGTCGTTCCGACTAACCCGGAAAAGCTCTGGATACGGCTTTTCTGCGGCCGCCATTGCTGCCAAGCCCATGTCGAACATTGGAAGTCGAGTGCATTCAAGCAGGCAGGGTCGCCCGCTGCCTTCGAGCCGGATTTGCCCGGCTATCCAACATCTCCGAGGCGGGCGCATTTCGCTTATCGTGTAGGCTCAAGCTGCTGCGCGATCGGTGTAGTAGTCGCGGAAGCGATCTCCCTTGTAGCGCTCGACGCTCTTGAGCGCCCGGGGATCGAACTTGTTGAGCACGACGCACAGCACCCGATCCAGGAGCTCCGAGGCCTCGCCGAGGCACTCCAGGACCAGGCGCTGGCTCGTCTTGCCCCACTCGACCACGAAGATGAAGGCATCGCAGTGCCGCGAGATCATCTTGAAGTCGACGACGGCCGCCATCGGAGGCGCCTCGATGACGACCAGATCGTAGCTGTCCCGCGCCGTATCGATCAGCCGCTGCATGGCCGGCGTGCCGAGCAGTTCCGCAGCGTTGGGTATCCGGTTCGGCAGAGGACAGGGCAGGACATCGAGCTGCAGGCGCTCTTTCCTGACGACATACTTGGCAAAGTCGGTCGGCTCTTCCAAAGCCTCCTTCAGGCCGACACTCGCTTGCGGCGTGACCCTGTCGGTCAGCGAATGGCGATGGAAATCGGCATCGACGAGGAGAACGCGCACCGAGGTATGGCAGGAGAAATGCGACGCGAGGCTGGTTGCAACAGTCGTCTTGCCCTCGCCCGGAACGGACGAGACGACACAGATCACCTTCGCTCCGGTCTTCCTTTGAGCGATGTTGATCAATGCCCAGATGCTCCGCATGGTCTCGGCAAACCGTGAATAGGGGATGTCGAGCGCATACTCGCCCGCCCTCAGCGCGGACTGGTCACGCCGGCGCACGATCTTTGGCAGCACGGCGCAGGCCAGTCCGGTTGCACGGCTCACCTGCTGAGCGGTCCTGAACACGCCGAACGGGAAGTCCCTGGCAAGCAGCAGCGCCCCCCCGAGGAGGAAGCCCAGCATCGAGCCGCCGGCAAGGATCAGGAGCCGCTTCTTCGAGGCCTCCGTTTGAGCGGGCGGGGTGGCGTGCGTGACGACCCGCGCGTCCGGCGTGACGGAGGGCTGCGCGTCAATGATCCTGTTCGTGTCGGTGGCCCGCTCCAGCATCCTGTTATAGAGGGTCCGGAGGGTATCGGCCGCGCTCTCGAGCTCTTTGATCCGAGCCTGCACCGCGCTATTGGACCCTTCCTCCGTCAGCACCTGCGATACGGTTGCAGAGAGCTCGTCGTAACGCGCCCTGGCAAGCTCGTATTCCCTGCTGAACGACCCGGCCAGACGCTTCTGCTCGTCGGCGATCGCCGAACGCACCTCCTCCATCCGGCCGCGCATCTTCTGGGCCGCCGCATGGCCTTGGCCCACACGGCTCTCGATGTCGTTCGCGCGCGACGAAAGCTCCAGATACTGCGTACGCAACCTCGAGATCAGATCGTTGTCCGGCGCAAACGGACCGCCCATATCGCCGCTCGCATTGATGCGGTCGACGCGCGCTTTGGCCTCAGCCATCGCAACCCGCGCCGTGGCCAGATGCGAATGAAGGCTGGTCAGCTGATCGCCCGTGAGGGCGTTGCTCCCGGCGCCGACCAGATTGTGCGCCATCTTGTATTCGAGCAGCGCACGCTCCGCATCGGCCGCCTGCCGCTTCAGCTCCGAGACGCGGTCCTGCACAAGCCTGCTGACGATCTTCGTCGAGCTGACCTTCGTGGCGGCGTTCCCCTCCAGATACGCGCCGGCAATCGCGTTGGCGATCTTCGCAGCCTTGACCGGATCCTTCGAGCTGAACGCCACATTGATGAGGGTTGCCACGTCCCCGCGCGTGACGGACAGATTCTGCAGAACGAGAGCGAGGGCGATCTTCTCGGGGTCGCTCGGCAACGCGGGGGGCGGGTCGGTTCTGCGAACGTACTGCAGGGCTTCGCGCACCAGGCCGCGCACGCGCTCCTTCAGGCTGGTTTCATCCCTGGCGCCGTTGAATTCCGGATCGTTCGCCAGCCCCAACGAGCGGACCACCGGCAGAAGGTTGCTCTCCGAGGAGATGATGTAGATCTGCCCCCAGATGTCGCCATCATCGACCGACGGTCCGTCGATGACACGGTTGCTCTGCAGGTACTTCGCCACCGTTCTCTCGAACACGAGCCGGGCTTCCGCCTTGTAAAGCGGCGGCATGGTCGAAAGTGCCGCAACCGCGGCGCCGATACCGATCAAGGTGCCGATGACGATGTAGAACCAGCCACGGCGGACAATCCCGACCATGTCGGCGACGTCGAACTGAACGGAGGCCGCAGCCTCGCTACGGCTTGCTTCGTCTACGATCGGACGAGTGTCGTATGGGGACATTCCGGTGTCTCAAGGTTACTCAACGCGCAGTGTCAGAAATCAATGCAAGATTTGGGCAAGTTCCACATCGCCCCCGCAATCCACGGCTCCAGCCGGGCCCCAACTCGTGCCGTCCCGAGGGAAAGGGATAAGTCTCATAATCGCACTTCTCATTAACACACTCAAGATCACCCCAACCAACCTCCCCGCGAGCGCCCGCGAGCAAGCACGAGCGCCGAGCCCTGATTGACACGGGCGCTCTGCGGCAAGCCAACGTGACTAAGCCCCTCTTCCAAAATCGCGACAAATTCCATCGTGGTGGCCGAACGGACACATCCCTGCTGGCCGAGGCCCCTTTCAAGCTCCTGCACACAGGCAGTGATATTGCCGGTCGCGCGCTTGATATTGCCCAGGGTCTTGCTTATAGCTCTCGGCGACGGAGGCGTGGCCGAGTGGCTTAAGGCGGCGGTTTGCTAAATCGTTGTACTCAGAAATGGGTACCGGAGGTTCGAATCCTCTCGCCTCCGCCAGCAAGCTGCCGTGCATGATTACACCCGACAGGTCTCATCCCCACCCGTGTGAGATCCGGCCCGTCAGCCTGCCGCATGATGGGGCGTAGCCAAGTGGTAAGGCAGCGGATTTTGATTCCGCCATGCGGAGGTTCGAACCCTCCCGCCCCAGCCAGCACTTAGCTATGTCACGCTCGTCCCTTTTACAGCCCGTTTTACACTCGACGTTCGCTTTCTGCCCCGCTCCAGCTTCGCGATCGCGGCGATCGCGAGCTTGTCCGTGCGAGCGAGATACCGATCGAGAATGGCCTCGACTTCCGCGAGCGCGTGCCCTGTGATCGTCGCGATCTCCTGAGGCGTGCAGCCGGCCTCCGAGAGCCGCGTGACGGCACTGCCGCGGAGGTCATGGAAGGTGCGCCCGGCCAGTTCCGGCCGCACCTTCACGGCCTTGCGGGTCGCGAGGCCCCATGCCTTGCGGAACGCGTTCTCGGTCCATGGCCGGCCGCGCGCGTGCGTGAGGATCACAGTGCTCGTCTTCGGCGTGGTCGCCAGCACGGCTTGCAGGCGCTTCGTCACCGGAATGCTGACCTTGCGGCCGGGTGATCCCCGCCGCATGGACTTGCGCTGCCGCAGTCTTATCCAGCCGCCATCGTAGGCGCTCCAGGGCAGCACGAGCAGGTCACCCTGTCGCTGCCCCGTCTCGAGGGCTAGCACCATGGCCCGCTGCAGCGGCTCCGAGGCTACTCCCATGAAGGCAGCCACGTCCTCGTCCGACCAGATGCTCTCCGAGCGGTCGGCCTTGTAGATGCGGTCGATGCGCTCCGGCGTCCGATAGGTCGTGAGGCCGCGGCCGCGCGACCAGTTGAGCAGGCGCATCAGCGTCGACCAAGCACCCTGCGCCTGGCGGCCCTTCGGCTGTCCCTTCGCCAGCTTGTCGCGCCAGCTCAGGAAGTCGTGCGTGACGCGAGGATCCTCGAGGGCATCGAGCGGCAGGTCGCCGAACTCGGTCTCGATCTTGGCGATGTCCTTCAGATAGTCGCTCTGCGTGCGCTCACGTAGTCGCGTGAACTCGAGGCTGGCCTTGAAGGCCACGATGATCGACTGAAGGGTGTCCGTCCTCGGCTGCTTCCGCGCGCTATGGGCGGCCTGATAGCTCGCCAGGAACTCGGGTGTGCCCGGCTCGCCCTTGAGCCGCGGGCCGCCGCGCCAAGCGTAGTGGTACGTCACGTCGCCCGTCTTCAGGCGCATGCGCACACTGTGGATGCCCTTCAGCTCGACGCGCACTTGCGGGCCTCCCTCCAGCGCTCGAGGGCGTTGCTCGAGCTCCCGATGCCCGACAGCCTGTCGATCGCGGCGTCCATCGCCTTCATGTCGTAGCGGTCGCCGAGCTCGGCGATCGGCTTAGGCAGCTTCCCACACGCGACCAGGTGGCGGAAGGTCGAGAGCTCGAGACCGAGCGCCTTGGCCGCGCATCCCTCGGTGAGCAGCCGACTATGCATTCGGCGGCCCTCCCACCGGCTGACGGCCTCCGACGGGCGCCATGTTGAGCGGGCTCAGATACTCGTCGCCGGCGTCGATCCGCGGCATGTTCTCCCAGGCCCGGATTTCATTCTGCGACAGCCAGCCGCCCTGGCGGCCGATCGCATAGCTTTCATAACGCGCCTTCTGGTCGCCGCGCAGCAAGCCTTGCAGGTCATGCTCGACGAACAGCGACCGGCGCGCATCGCGGCTCAAAAGGTCGGCCATCATCTGCTGCTCGAGGCGCCTGGCCATCGGCGACAGACAGCGCGCGACGAGCGCCGTGCTCTCCTGCTCGACGTTGCTGTAGGTCGCGTGATCTGGGATGCCGGCGGCCGTGGGCGGCACGCCGAAGATGCGGGCGACGTCCAGGTTGCTGAGCTTGCGGCTCTCGAGGAACTCGGCGTCCTTCGCACTGATGTTGAAGGGCTTCCATTCCATGCCGGCGTCGAGCACGATGATCTCGTTCGCCTTGGCGGCGCCGATCACCTTCTCCGCGAAGGCCTCCTTCGTCCGCTCCAGCAGTTCGGCGTTCACCTGCTGCGGGAACACGAGCGCGCCGGCTGGCCGGAAGGCGTTCTCCGCCTGCGCGACCGCCTGGCTCTGCTGAGCGACGGCGACGCGGAAGGTCTGCTGCGCGAGCGTGATCGGACTCAGGCCGAGCAGCCCGTCGCCGGCGCGGCGGTAACGTAGGTGCAGCATCTCGCCATCGAGCAGACGATCGGCGCTGCCGTTCGGCTTGCTGGCGGTGTACAGGATGCGCCCCGATGGCCGCCGATCGACGGCGACGCTGGTCGCCGGGTAGGGATAGAGCCCCGTGACCTGGCTGCGGCTGTCGCGCTCGATGCGGGCATAGGCGTTGCCGTGCACGAGGATGCTGGCGATGAGGAACTCGCGGCCGTCGAATGCGGTCATCTCCTCGTTGAACTGGTGCTGGAGCACATCGTAGAGCGGATGCCCATCGGCAGGCGCGCGGCCGCCGTCGCCGGCGCGCTCGTAGAGCCGGCACGGCACCATCGCCAGGTTCTCGCTGATGAGCTGGATGCAGCGCAGCGCGACCGCGTGGCCGCTCGCCGAGTCCGGGCCCATGTAGCCGCCGGCGGCGATCGGCGCGAAGCGGTTGTGCCAATAGTCGAAGGCGCGCATCGACCGCACCTCCGGCATCCTCGCGACGATCCGCTTCAGCCAGGCCCTCATGCGCACGTCTCCAGGAAGCGCCGCAGGCCTGCGAGGCGCGGACGCGGAGCGAGGGTGAGAAGGGCGCGGCGCGCCACATCCGTGTCGGGATAGGCCGGCGTCGCCGTGATGCTGATCTCGTGCAGGTCCAGGTCCAGGAGCTCGCGCAGCGCCCCGCTCTCGGTCGGCGTCCACTTGTCGCCGCCCTTGGGCACCGTGAAGGCGAACGAGGCGCCGCGGATGTCGCCGCGCTCGACGCTGACGGCGAGCTCGCGCGCGGTCTGTGTGTCGGGGAGCTCCACATCGAAGGCGAGGCCGCGATCGTCCTCGCTGAGCTTGAGCGTGCCGGCGGAGCGGCGGCCGAGCACCAGGTGCGGCAGATGGTGCACGAGTGCCAGCGGGTCGAGCGCGTTGCTCGCCAGCGAGCGGGTGAAGGCGCCCCGGCGAATGATCTCGGTGAAGCCGCCAAGATCGTCCGACGGGGCATCCCACACTGCCGCGTGACCAACCAGGCGGGGGACCTTGCCGGACTTCACGCGGAGCTCTATGGCGGCGCGGCGCTCCATGGCGTCAGTCCACGTCGACGTCGTCGGCGAACGAGAACGACTCGGGATGACGGACCTTGATGTCGAGGTCC
The DNA here is from genome assembly GCA_963205015.1 of Pseudomonadota bacterium. Taxonomy (GTDB): domain Bacteria; phylum Pseudomonadota; class Alphaproteobacteria; order Rhizobiales; family Hyphomicrobiaceae. The sequence goes on along the minus strand of CAUJKI010000333.1, from coordinate 1,205 downwards.
TGCATCGCGCGCACGAGGACGCGGCCCTTGGCGTAGGCCGTCGATTCGTACGGGTTCAGCAGGAGATCGACGCCGCTCCAGCGTCCGATGAGCATCTGGCTCCAGTCGCCGAAAATAACCGTGGCATTGTTGGGCACCGAAAGGCCGGGGCTGCCCGGCAGTGCGCTCGTGATCGCCGCGGCGTAACCGGCGAGCTGGCCGGGAGCGTCCATGATGAAGCCGGCGCCGGCGTCGGACGCGACCTTCGTGGTGCTGCGCAGTTTTCTCTGCACCCACGTGTTGAACGCCCAGCCCATGGTGCCGATCTCGGCGTCGGCGTGCTGGATGGCCGCGATGAACTCGAGCGTACGTTCCCACGTCATGCTCGAGGTGCCGCCGATCTGGTGGACGCCGACGATGTTGACGATGCCGGTCGGCGTGTTGCTCGAGCCGTCGCCGAGCATGGCCTTGATGTCGACCTCGTTGGCGAGCACGCGCGTCAGGTCGTTGCGGACGATCTGCTCGACGGACGGCTGCGCGTTGATGAGCGTGCGCCGGCTGTACGATGTCATCGCACCGACAGTCTTCGGAGCGAGCGTCACGTCGTCGAAGGTGGCGTCCGTCTCGGTCAGCGAGCCATCCTCTGCGACCCACTGCGCGCTCGAGCTCCCCGTCTGCTTGGGGATGTCGATCGTACCGACCAGGCCGTCGAGGACCGTGGCGCCCAGGCGCTCGACGACAACGGCCGAGCGCAGGCGGTCGATGAAAAGGTCCGCACGGTGCACGTTTGGGATGAGATCGGCCGCGCTCGAGCCGGCGAGCAGTGTGCGGTGCTCGAGCTTCAGCACCTCGTCGGGAACCGCGATGCCCTGGAACTTCTTTCCCGTGCGGCGCGCGACTTCGGCGCTGATCTCGCGCTCGAGGCCAGCATCGACGTCGCCGCCGCCCATGTCGCGCGGCAAGGCCGCGGCGATGGCCTTGGTGATCTGAAAATCCCTCGCACGCTGCTCGTACGTGCCGTCACCCTTGCGGGTGATCGTCGCCGGCGCCGAGCGCTCGAGGGTCTCGAGCTCCTGCGTGCGGCCGATTTTCTTGTCGAGCGCTGCGATCTCCGTCTTCAAGTCGCCGAAGCGCTTGCCCTCGTCGTCGTTGAGATCCCGGTTCTCCTTGTCGGCGAGGTCCGACAACGCGCGCATAGCCGCGACGGCATTCGCGCGCTTCTCGAT
>CAUJKI010000332.1 GCA_963205015.1 Pseudomonadota bacterium | reverse complement strand
GGCCAGCACGGTGAGCGCCAGCGCAAGCCAGAGCAGCTCGTAGCGCCCGCGCAGAATCATGGAGAAATCGCCATGGCTCCACGTGGCGAGCGACTGCATGAGATCGAAGCGATAGGCGAGGAAGGTCGCGGCCGCGTTGATGACGCCGCCGAGCAGGATGCCGACCAGCGGCACAACCAAAGGCGACTGCAGGGACAGCCTGCGCAGGATCCTCAGGAACAGCGCGGTGACGAGCAAGGCGAAGGCTGTCGCCGACGCAAGGCGCATGGGTATAGGCGCATCAGGAAAAAGAATGAGCATGACGAGGAAGCCGAGCTTTGCTGCCTCTGCCGTGCCGACGGTGGACGGTTCAGCAAAGCGATTGCGGAGCAGCATCTGTAGGATCGTGCCGGATACGGCCATTGCCGAACCAGCAAGAACGAGCGCGAGTGTGCGCGGTACGCGGCTCTCGAGCAGAATCTGAATGCGCTCATCGCTCCAGCCGACCCCGAGGAGATCGGAAGGAGATATGTCGCTCACACCGACGAAGATGCTCCAGCCCGCCAGTCCGACAACGATGGCCATGCCGAACGCGAGGAAAGGCATCAGACACTCACAGTCGAGGCATTCTAGGGTGCGGCGCCAAGTGCGTGCCTGATCTGATCCAGGTTCTCCTGGATCGATGCAAGGCCTCCCCCGACCAGATACCACCGTACGGCATCGAGATACGTGACATGCCCTTGTTTCCAGGCATTCGTTCGCGCCACCAGCGGATTGTCGAGGAGCTTCGCGGCGGGCTGTCCGGCGCGTCCGACCGCTGCATCGCGATCGACAACGAAGAGCCAGTCCGGGTTGGCCTTGAGGATAAGCTCGAACGACACGCCCTGCCCATGAATGGCTGTGTCCAGATCCTCGACCGCCGCCACAATGCCGAAGTCGCTGTGCAGCATGCCGAAGCGGGAGCGCGGACCATATGCGCTCATGCGGCCGCCGGTCGTGAGAATGATGAGACCGCGTCCGACCCCGCGTGCCTTGTCCCGCAACGCCCGAATGCCCGCTTCGATCCTCCCGATCCGCGCCTCCACGTCGCTCTGCTTGCCGACGATCCGGCCGAGCGTTCTGGCATTGCGGAATGCACTGACCAGGAACGCGTTGTCATCGGTCGAGAGGTCAATCGTGGGCGCGATCCGCGAGAGCTCCTTGTACTTGCCGGCAGTGCGCAAGCCGACAATGATCAGATCGGGTTTGGCCGCGTTGATCGCTTCGTAGTCCGGCTCGAAGAGCGTTCCGATTTTTGCGTATCTGGCATCATTGTACTTCGACAGATGCGTGGGAATCAGCGCACCGGGCACGCCAGCCACCTCGACACCGAGCGCGTCCAGAGTTTCGAGCGCGGCCAGATCCAGCGTAAGAATGGTTTTGGGTAATGCTGCCAGCGTTGTCTCGCCCTGCGCATGGCTGACTGCGATCGGCTCACTGCTCGAGGGCACCGGCGACAGCACTATCATGATCAGCACGATGAAGGCGGCCACAAGACTCGGCCTGACCGTCAAACATCCAGAAGATTTTTGCGAAATCACCGAAACATCCCTTTTCGCAAAGGTTCGTGGATCGACAGCGCGAATGGCAAAGTGATAAGCGCTACGCGCACCACCTTATAAACTCGACCATTATCGTCAAGTATGCGGCAGATCGTCGGCAGATGGGTGCGATAAAGCCGGTGAGGCCAAACACCCGCTCACGGGCGTTCCAGGCGGATGTAGCGCCACGCCACCACGATGATGATCATGACGACAACCGCCACGATGAACGACATCGCCGCACCGAGCCCGAGCTGAAAGGCTTGCATGAGGTTCGCGATCAGCGGCGCGATCATCGCGCTCGACGGATTGCCGACCAGCAGGGGCACGAAGAACATGCCCATCAGGGGCACGAAGGTCAGGATGGCTGCAGAAATAACGCCGGGTATTGTCTGCGGCAGCGTAACAAACCAGAAGGTCCGTACGGGATTGGCGCCAAGATCAGCGGCCGCGTCGACGAGTGCCCAATCCATCTTCTCGAGCGACGCGAATATCGTGATCGCCGCGAAGGGCAGCGAGAAATAGGTCATTACCAGGATGACGGGAAACGGATTGTACAGCAGGAACGTGAGCGGCTCGTCGATCACACCGATCTGCATCAGGCCCTTGTTGATGATGCCGCCATGCCCGAGCAGCGCCATCCAGGCATAGGCGCGCAGCAAGCCGCTCGTCCAGAACGACAGCACCACGGCGCCGAGCAGGATCTTCTGCCAGCGCTGCGTATATCGCGCGATCCAGTACGCGAACGGATAGGCAAAACAAAGCGTCGCGATCGTGATGACAGCAGACATCCAAAGCGTGCGGAAGAGGACGCTCGGATAGGTCCAGCTCTCGAAGAACACGAGATAGTTCGCAAGCGTCCACTCGCGTATGACCTGATAGTTCTGCGTCGTCCAGAAACTGTACACGAACATGATGGCGATCGGCACGACGAACAGCGCGAGCTGTACGACGACCATGGGAAACAGACCCCAGAGCGAGGTCTGCTCCCTGGCATGAACGCCTATGTCCGCGCGGCCGGCCGTCATGTCGCCGCCATCACCTCGTTCCATGCCGCCGCATAGTCTTCGGGATTGGCCGGCGCCTCGATGAGCCGCATTTTCAAGGCGACCCCCGGCTGGTCCATCAGATTGGCGGTGACCAGTTCGCCATCGCCCTGGGACTTCAAAAGCTCCGCGCCGGCGCGATTGGCAGTGCCGCGCTGCAAGCGCTTGAAGTTTCTCGCCACGTACTCCGGCGTGTGGATGTGGTCGATCCACTTGAGCGCAGCCTCCTTGTTGGCCGCACCCTTCACCAGAATGTCGCCGTCGATCCAGCCGTAGTAGCCTTCCTTCGGCGTCTCGGTGCCCATCGGCGGGCCGCCCGAGGTCTGAATGGTCAGCGCGCGGCCGGGCGACGACATGCCAATCCACACCGTCTCCTCGACATAGAGCCTGAGTTGCTCATTCCAGCCTTTGGTGATCGTCGGCGCATTGCGCTTGATCCTGATCAGCACATCCTTCGCGCGGTTGAGCTGCTCCTTGTTCATCTTGAACGGATTGTCGATGCCAAGCAGCATGGCGGCCACCGGCCACATGAACTCATGCTGATCGCTGAAGCCGACGCGCCCCTTGTATTTCGGATCGAGCAGCGCCTCGTACGACGTCGGCGGCGAAGACACCCTCTTCTTGTTGTAGACGAGAAGCGTGGGATTCCAGCCCCACGGAACCATCAGCATCTTCCCGCCTTCGACCTGGAGCGCAGGGATCTTCTTGAACTCCGGGTGCATGTTCTTGGCAACATTCGGCAGACTCTCGAGATCTATCGGCTCGATGAAGCCTTCCTGGTGATAGCGAAGCGGCCAGAGGCCATCGGCCTCGAACAGATCGTACTGAGATGTGCCGGAGAGCTTGAGCTTGGCGAACGTCTCCGCATTCCCGCCCATGCCGATGTGGTTCACCCGGATACCGGTCTTGTCGAAGAAATCCTTGATGCCGGCAGGCTCAACGTGCCCGCCCCAGGCGAGCCAGTTCACCGTGCCGGCCGCGTTGGCGCGTCGGGACCATCCGGAAATGCCGGCGCCAGCGACCATGCCGGCTGCCGCCGCGCCTCCAATGAACCGTCTGCGTGTCGGAAGTTTCGCCATGTCGGTCTCCTTGCGATCTAGCCTGGCCATATCCAAAAGTATGCTGCTCAGCTCTCCTCGTCTGACCGGAATATGCGCGCGTCCTCCTCTTTCCAGGAGAGAACCACACGCCGTCCCTCATCGAGCGCCCCCGCGTCACCCTCGGTGCTGTCGGCGAGGCGATAGCTCAGCACGTCCTGACCGCCATCCAGGCGTACCGTATAGTGCGTGATGAAGCCGAGGCGGGAGACATGCGAAATAGCGCCTTCGATCTCCCCATTGCCGGCCGGACGGCCATCGAACTTCAGCCGCACCTTCTCCGGCCGCACGAGCAGCGCGGCACGCGCCCGCTCCCCGATGTTGCCCGAAATGAGGCCGCGCAACCGCCCGACTCCATCCACATCGATGGCGCCGATCCCGTCGGCCTGTCGCTCCAGCCGGCCCTCGAAGCTATTCGCCGCGCCAATGAACTCCATCACGAAGCGATGCGTCGGCCGATCGTAGATCTCGCTGGGCGTCCCGACCTGCAGGAGACGCCCGCGATTCATCACGCCGATGCGATCCGACATCGCCATGGCCTCTTCCTGATCGTGCGTGACATAGACGAAGGTGATGCCGACCTGCCGCTGCAGGCGCGTCAGCTCGATCTGCATCTGCTTGCGGAGCTTGAGATCGAGTGCACCGAGCGGTTCGTCGAGCAGGAGAACCGAGGGATGATTGACGAGCGCGCGCGCGAGCGCGACGCGCTGGCGCTGTCCGCCGCTGAGCTGCGCAGGCCGTCGTGTCTCGTATCCTTCAAGAGAGACCATGCGCAACATTTCGGAGGCTGCCGCCTGCCGCTCCGCGCGTGCAATACCCTTCATCCTGAGGCCGAACTCGACGTTCTCCGCCACCGTCATGTGCGGAAAGAGCGCATAGCTCTGAAACACCGTGTTCACCGGCCGCTCATAAGGAGGTGTCTCCGCGACAGAGCGGCCTTCGATCCGCACGTCGCCGCTCGACGGTGCCTCGAAGCCCCCGATAAGATTGAGCGTCGTGCTCTTGCCGCAACCGCTCGGCCCGAGCAGCGAGAAGAACTCACCACGTTCGATATCGAGCGAGATCTCATCGAGTGCGACACTCTCCCCGAACACCTTCCGCACTTGGCGAAGCTCGATCGCGGGGTCTGCAGCCGCGCTGGACGATCGCGCGCGCGCATGAAGAGCATCGTTCACCGGCGGGCCTCCACTCCAGAGGTTCTGGATGACAGCCAATTGCCGATCAGCAGCAGGACGAACGAAGCAAGGAGCAGTGCGCTTGCCAGAGCATTCACCCGCGGCGCGATACCATCCTTGAGCAGGCTCCAAATGTACATGGTGATCGTGCCTTTCTGGCCGGACACGAAGTAAGTGATCAGGAATTCATCCATCGAGAGCGCAAAAACCAAGAGAGCCGCGCCGGCGATGCCGGGCATGATGATCGGGAGAACGACGTGAAAGAATGTCCGTCGCGGATTGGCTCCAAGGTCCGCGGCGGCAAGCTCGAGCGTGCGGTCGAAGCCATGCAGGCGCGCCGAGACGACCATGATCGCGAACGGCATCGTGAACACGACATGCCCAAGAATGATCGTCACGCGCGACAGGGGCACGCCGAGGAAGCTGAAGAAGATCAGCAGCGCAACGCCCATGAGGAAATGCGGGATGATCATCGGCAGCAGAACCAGGAGCTGGCTCGCGCCCTTGAGGCGATAGCTGCGCCGGACGAGAGGAAATGCCGCAAGCGTGCCAAGTGTCGTCGAGATCAGCGTTGTCCAGAACGCAATGAAAAGACTGTTGTAGAGCGCATCGTGCATCACGAAGTCATAGCTGAGCTCGCGATACCACTCCAATGTGAACCCGCGAAACGGCAGGGATGGAATGATGTGGTCGTTGAACGAGAACAGGATGAGGAAGAAGATCGGAACATAGAGGAACGCAAATCCCAGAACACCGCATAGCGGGATAAGCATCCGCCCGAAGCGTCGCCTTGCCCGCGTTAGGACCGTTGCGCTCATATCGACAGCACTCGCGAGAGCATGGGGAGTGGCATATGCCTATCACAGCACATTTCCGGCTCCCCTACTCGGCTGCACCGGCCAGCGACGCGGCGTCGGCCGCGCGTCCAAGATCGCGTTCGATGTCGCCCGCGGCCCGCTTCAGCGCAGGAACCACGCGCGAAACCCAGTCCCGCGTGGTGCGGAACGCCGGCGCGGCGACACAAAGCGCTGCGATGGCATGATTATCAGGCCCCAGGATCGGCACCGACACACCGCCGACCTCGACGCGCCAGGAGCCCCGACAGAACGCGTAGCCGCGCGCACGAACCTTTGCGAGCTCACCGATAACGGCCTCCGCCGTCTTCGGTGTTGCCTCCGTGAAGACCTTGAGTCTTGAGGGCAGCAGGCGCCTGACGGCCTCGTCGTCCAGCGCCGAGAGCATCACAAGTCCAGCCGATACGCTGTGCGCCGGCGTGCGATCGCCCACGTGAGAATGGACGCGCACGGCCCGCGGGCTTTCGACCAACTGAATGCAGACCATCTCGGCCCCATCGAGCACGCCGACCGACACACCGTCGGACAGCTCGCGCACGAGTTGCGCGACATGCGGGCCAGTGGTGCGCGCAAGGCCCATCGTTTCTGCGACGCAGCCGATTTCCCACGCCTTGATGCCAACGCAATAACGCTGGTCGTGCAGGCGCTGAACGAAGCCGCGCTGCTGGAGCGTCGCAAGCAACTGATGAATGCTCGACTTGGACATGCCGACGTTCGCCGCGATCTCCGTCAGTGTCATCGGATGGCGGGTCGTCGCCAGGCACTCGAGCACGTCCAGGCCGCTGTTGAGGCCGGAGCGCGTCCGGTTCGGTTTTGTCGAACGATTATTTTGCATTGACGAATGATAGGAGACGATGAAAATCGCTGTCAAGGCAACTCGACCGCGGATGAGTGCGCGGCGCGCCTCGGTGCATATCAGGAGCGGGAGTGACAGATGAATTTGCGGTTTCCCGAGCGCGGCCGCTCGTCCGAAGCGGTGCTCGATGAGCTCAAGAGCTTCAAGACCGGTGATTGCGACTGGCAGCATGGACGCGCGCCGCTGTTCGTCTTCAAGGCGACCGACCAGGTCTATGAACTCGGCAAGGCCGCCTTCTTCGAGTATTTCACCGAGAACGCACTCGGCGGAAAGCGTGCCTTCCCGAGCGTGAAGCGCATGGAGGACGAGGTCATTGCCATGGCGCTCGACCTGTTTCATGCCCCGGCAGGCGCTGCCGGCTTCATGACGACGGGTGGCACCGAAAGCATCGTCCAAGCCATCCAGACGTGCCGCAACTGGACGCGTGCACGGCGCAAATCCCCCAAGTTCCGCGGCAATATCGTGGCGCCGCGCTCGGTGCATCCCGCCTTCGAAAAGGGCGCCAAGCTCATGGACCTCGAAGTGCGTCGGGTCCCGGTCGGCAAGGATTTTTGCGCCGATGTCGACGCGATGGGCGCCGCCATCGACGACGA
>CAUJKI010000331.1 GCA_963205015.1 Pseudomonadota bacterium | reverse complement strand
CCTCGCGCTCGCCAACATTTACCTTGCACGCAGGAAACTGGCAGCAGCGTGATGACGGTGACCTGCGACCCTCGCTTTCCTCCAGATTTGGGTAGAGTCCGTAACCTCCAGAGAGGAGACGGACGATGCGTAAGAGCAGGTTTTCGGAAGAGCTGATCATCGCGATCCTGCGCGAGCAGGAGGCGGGCCGGGCGACTGCGGACGTCTGCCGCAAGCATGGGATCAGCGGCGGCACCTTTTGCAAGTGGAAGTCGAAGTTCGGTGGCATGGACGTCTCGGACGCAAAGCGGCTGCGCTCGCTTGAGGACGAGAACGCGAAGCTGAAGAAGCTGCTGGCCGAGACGATGCTCGACAATGCGATATTGAAGGACGTGACCTCCCGAAAGTGGTGACGCCCGCCGCTCGACGGCAGGCTGTCGCTCACGTGTGCGAAGCGCATGACGTGAGCGAGCGGCGGGCCTGCACCGCACTTGGCCTCGATCGCTCGACGATCCGCTACCGGAGCCGTCGCGCCGATGATGCCGGCGTCCGTCAACGCATCCGCGAGCTGGCGGCCATCCGTCGCCGGTTCGGCTATCGGCGGCTGCATTTTCTGCTCTGCAAGGAAGGACTGCACAGTAAGCGTCCCGTCATGACTACGGCCGACCTGACTTTTCGGGCGCAGGGAACCGACAGATTGTAGCTGTCCTTATGACTGCACTTAAGGACGGTAATGACCAGGCTCCCCGAGGTGATCAGCACGGTGAAGCGGCGGCGCGCGTGGAGCGTCGAGGAGAAGGTCGCGATCCTCGATGCGGCGTTCCGGCCCGGGGGATCGGTGGCAGCCACAGCCGATCGGTTCGGCGTTTCGCGCGCGCTGATCTACCTCTGGCGCAAGCAGGTGCGCGATGGAGCGATGCCGGGCGTGGCAATGACCGACGCCGGTGTCAGCGCTTTCGCGCCGGTGACTGTGGCGCCGGATGCGCCGTGCCCCGCCGCGCTGCCCGACAAGTCTGCCCGCGCGCGTCGCCGGATCGAGGTGCGTTTCGTCAACGGACGCATGCTGCATGCCAGCGAGGATATTGCGCCTGACGTGCTGGCCCGCCTCGTTACTGCGCTCGATGGAGAGCGCTCGTGATTGCGATCCCGACCGGCGCGCGCATCTATCTGGCGCTCGGATCGACCGACATGCGCAAGGGCTTCGACGGTCTGTCGATGCTGGCGCAGCAGGCGTTGGCGCAGGATCCGTTCTCGGGATCGCTGTTCGTCTTCCGCGGCAAGCGCGGCGATCTCCTGAAGATCCTGTGGTGGGATGGCCAGGGCTTCTGTCTGTTTGCGAAGCGGCTCGAGAAGGGCCGCTTTCTGTGGCCCGTCACGAAGGACGGCGTGGTGACATTGACCGCCGCGCAGCTTTCGATGTTGCTTGAAGGCATCGATTGGCGGGCTCCACAGCGCACATGGCAGCCGAGTGTCGCGGGATGACCCCGAAGCAGTGTAGACGCTCGCCATGTCGCTCTCGATCGACCAGCTCCCGAACGACGTCGCCGCGCTGAAGCAACTGCTGATGGCAAAGGCTACCGAGCTCGATGCCAAGGACGCCGAGCTCGCCGCCGCCAAGAACGGTCTCATGCTGACGCAGCTGACGATCGAGAAGCTGAAGGCGCAGTTGGCCAAGCTCCGGCGCGAGAAGTTCGGCGCGACCTCGGAGAAGATCGAGCGTGCCATCGAGCAGCTGGAACTGGCGCTGGAAGAGGCGCAGGCTGCAAGGGCCGAGGCGACTGCTGCAGCCCCGGAGCCGGAAGTTCCTCCGGCGTCCGGTTCCGCCGCGGATACGACGCCAGCCGCAACCAGGAAGCGCCGCCAGCTGCCGTCGGAGTTGCCGCGACGCGACGTCGTGCATGCGCCCGATACTGTCTGCAGAGCCTGCGGTGGCACCAACCTTCGCGTCGTCGGCGAGAGCGTCACCGAGGTGCTGGAGTACGTGCCGGCACGCTTCGAGGTGGTGCGCCACGTCCGACCGGCTTGCTCCTGCCGCAAGTGCGAGGCGATGACCCAGGCTCGGATGCCGGAGCTGCCGATCCCGCGCGGTCTGGCGGGGCCGGGCCTCCTTGCACACGTCATCACGGCCAAGTTCTGCGACCATCTTCCGCTCTACCGGCAGGCCGAGATCTTCGCCCGCGCCGGCGTCGATCTCGATCGCGGTCTGCTCGCAGAATGGCTCGGGTCTGTCGCGTGGCTCGTGCGCCCGCTCGTGGAGCTGATCGGCGCCCACGTGATGGCGGGCTGCACCGTGCACGCCGATGATACGCCGGTGCCCGTCCTCGCTCCCGGCGCCGGCAAGACGAAGACCGGCCGCCAATGGGTCTATCTGCGCGACGAACGTCCGCACGCGGGCTCGGCACCGCCGGCGGTTCTCTATCGCTACACACCGGATCGCAAGGGCGAGCATTGCCGCGCCGAGCTCGCACGCTTCATCGGCTGGCTGCACGCCGACGGCTACTCCGGCTTCGCGCGGCTCTATGAGCAGGGCGGCGTTGCCAGTTCGCCGAAGATCGTCGAGGTCGCGTGCTGGGCTCACGTGCGGCGCGGCTTCTTCGACGTGCACGCCTCGAACGGTTCGCCGATCGCAAAGGACGCACTGGAACGGATCGGCGCGCTGTTCGACATCGAGCGCACCATCTCCGGTCACCCGGCGGAAATCCGAAAGAGCGTCCGGCAGCGAGCAGCGCGACCACGGCTCGACGACCTCGCCATCTGGCTCGATGCGCAGCTGAAGCTGATCCCCGGCAAAAGCGATCTCGCCGCCGCAATCCGCTATGCCCGATCGCGATGGAGTGCACTCACCCGCTATCTTGACGATGGCCGGCTCGAGATCTCCAACAACGCCGCTGAGAACGCCATCCGCCCGCTGGCCCTCGGGCGCAAAAACTGGCTGTTCGCCGGCTCAGATGCCGGCGGCGAGCGCGCGGCGGTCTTCTACACGCTGATCCGAACGGCGAAACTCAACGGCCTCGAGCCCGAAGCCTACCTGCGCGATGTGCTCACCCGCATCGGTGCCCATCCGATCAATCGCCTCGAAGAACTCCTGCCGTGGAACCTCGCGCGTCCAGCCACAACGAGCGTCGCCGCCTGAAGCCGATCCCATCAAGCCGAACATGCTGCAGTCCCGAGCGGACGCTTACAGAAAAACTGGACCTTCTGCGGCAGCGATAGCGGCGGACGCCGGGCCGCAGCGATTTACACGCTGATCGAGACCTGCAAGCTCAACGGCGTGGACGCCCGCGCATGGCTCGCCGACATCCTCGCCCGTATCGCTGATCACCCGGCAAAGCACATCGCCGAACTGCTGCCTTGGAACTGGAAAGCCGAGCGCACGGCTACCGCTGCTGTTGCCGCCTAAGCACGGCTCCTACCCTGCGGCTCTGGCCGGATGCATTCACAATCTGTCGGTTCCCTGCGCCCGAAAAGTCAGGTCGGCCGTAGTCATGACGGGACGCTTACGCTGAAGCGGCACGCGAAATAGAGCTGCGCCTGATCCAGATTGCAACGAACGGACCGGAGAAAATTGCCGGCAGAGCCATATGTGTCGTCATCGATCGGAATCGGTGGTCGTCATGCATCGGTGCGGGCAGTTGAGCGCAAGATCCACTTTCTGGCGTGCGATCTGCCATTCGCTACTGAGGAAAAATTACCTTCCAGTCGCTCTTCATGTCGACAACGGTCCAGCCGTTGACGGCTGCCTCGTCGAGGCCCTTGGAGAGTTGGCCGACGTGGGATTGGCGATCATAGGCCCATTCGCGTTCGCCGTCGGTGTGATGCACAAACAGGCAGAAGCTCGCCTCACGTTTAAGGCAGGTCCACTGCAGCATGGCCAGATCACCGTCCGAATTACCGAAAGCGGCGATCGGCCGGCGACCAATATGCTGATTGATCGCAACCGGCTTGCCTTCCTTGTCATCGACAAAGTTCAACTTCGGCTGGCGAAGCAGCACGGGCGTGCCCTCGCGGATTTCGAAACTCGTCACAACGCTGGACCCGATCACCTGTTCGGGTGGTACGCCGTAGACGGCTTCGGCCCAAGGCCTCATGAACTCTATGCCCCCGCCGGACACGATGAACGTCTTGAAGCCGTTTGTGCGCAGATACGCCAGCAGCTCCAGCATCGGCTGATAAATCATTTGTGTGTAGAGCTGGCCAGTCTTGGGATGCTTGGCTGTGGTGATCCAGTCCTTCACGGTCTGGCTGAAGTCCTCGGTCGTCATCCCGGCATGGGTAGCCATAATGATGTCGAGGAGAGCCCGTTCACCACCTGCGAGCGCCGCCTTGAGATCACCCTTGAGTAATGACGCGAACGGTTCCTGGTCTTTCCACTCGGGGTGAGAGCTGCTTAAGGCCTTCACGCGATCAAGCGCAAAAGCCAGCTGGAAGTACATTGGCTGCTCGGCCCAGAGCGTGCCGTCGTTGTCGAACACAGCTATGCGCTGCTCGATCGGCACGAAATCGGGCGAGCCGTCTTTGGTCACCCTTTCTACGAAGGCGACAATCGACGTCTTGGCACTCGTGTCGTTCCAGGAAGGCAACGGGTCTGCGGCCATGGCCGCAGACGCCAGACTGGAAAAGGCTAAGCCCAACGCGAGCACCAGAGCGCGAATCTTCATGGCGCGACTCCTTGTTGTGATGAAGAGGGGCGCCCCGGTAAGGAGCGCCCCATCGGCGTTAGTTAATTGCCGCCCGCAGTCATGG
>CAUJKI010000330.1 GCA_963205015.1 Pseudomonadota bacterium | reverse complement strand
TGGTCCAACAGGCGGTGGTCCTAGCGGAATGGATCAGGTTGTACGCCAACCACCGGAAGGCACGGTAACACCGCTGCAAAAGCGTGCGGGAGGGCGCGTGCGCGACATCAAGTACCGCCTCGAGTTCGCGGTTCTGTGGGTCGCGATCAAGCTCTTCCGCGCGCTGCCCATGCGCCTCGGGGTCGGCTTCGTTGCGGCCGTATGCCGGATCGTTGGCCCATGGCTCCGCCAGAACCGGCGCGCGCTCGAGAACCTCGCCATTGCCTTCCCCGATCGTGACGTGGCGTCCCGCCGGGAAATCGCTCGCGCGATGTGGGCCAACATGGGCCGCGTCTTCGCCGAGACGTTCTACATCGATCGCATCATCGCCGATCCTGCGCGGCTCGAGATCGTGGACGAGGCCCGATGGCGGACTGAGATGCAGGGGGCCGGCTCGTCGATCGGCGTGACCGCACACATCGGCAACTGGGAGCTCGCGATCTGGCCGCTGACCAAGTTCGGCCTTGCCCCAGCCGGCGTCTATCGACCGCTCGCCAATCCCTATCTCGATCGCTTGCTTAGGGAGCAGCGCGCGCCCCTCTATCCCTCGGGACTGCTCGGCAAGGGTGCCGAGACCGAGGCCGGAAGCGGCCACAAGACCGCACGCTTGCTGGTCGATCACGTTCGCCAGAGCGGCGCGATCGGCTTCGTCAGTGACCACTACGAGCGGCGCGGTGTCGTAGTGCCGTTCCTGGGACGACATACGCGTGTGACGCCGGTGCCGGCCATGATCGCGCGCCATCTCGGCGCCCGCGTGTGGATGGGCCACTGCCGCCGCATCGGTACCGAGACACGCTTCCGCATCGACCTGACGGAAGTGCCGCTTCCGAGGACGACCGTGCGGACGGCCGACACGAAAGCCCTCAGCGTGGCCATGTTCGCCGTTTTCGAAGCCTGGATCCGTGAGAACCCTGAGCAGTGGATGTGGTGGAACACGCGCTGGGTCGCCGAGACCGACGCCAGGGATGACGGCTGAGGGCCCGGTGTTCGTGCCCGCCCTTTCGGCAGATCGCCCCTATCGGTCGCCTTTCGCACATGCGAAGGCCGCGTTACAAAAGACCGACAGTCCAACCGAGCGAGGACCAGGCGACCCATGAGCGTGACCCGCACTCCGGCAAAGTTCTTCGCCCCTCTCGCGACCGGCGCTCCCGAGCCTTACCGCCAGCTCCCCGTGCGGCTCGAGCGCATGATCCACTTCGTGCCCCCGCACAACGCCAAGATTCGCGCACGACTCCCTGAAATCATCACTCAGGTGGATGTCGTGCTCGGCAATCTCGAGGATGCCATTCCCGCCGATCAGAAGGAGAATGCGCGGGCCGGCTTCATCGAGATGAGCACAGCCAATGATTTCGGCAGCACGGGCCTTTGGACGCGCATCAACTGCCTGAACTCACCCTGGGGCCTCGACGACATCCTCGCGATCGTGCCGGCCATCGGGCACAAGCTCGACGTGATGATGCTGCCCAAAGTCGAAGGGCCTTGGGATATCCACTATCTCGACCAGCTCCTCGCCCAGCTCGAAGCCAAGAACGGCATCAAGAAACCCATTCTCATCCATGCCATCCTGGAAACGGCCGAGGGCGTGAAGAACGTGGAGACAATCGCGGCGGCATCCCCGCGCATGCACGGCATGAGCCTTGGCCCCGCCGATCTCGCGGCCTCGCGTGGCATGAAGACGACACGCGTCGGCGGGGGCCATCCGGACTACGGCGTCATAGGCGATGCGACGTCCGATGGCGGCAAGCGCACCTTCGCCCAGCAGGATCTGTGGCACTACACGGTGCAGAAGATGGTCGATGCCTGCCTGAGCGTCGGCATCAAGCCTTTTTACGGGCCGTTCGGCGACTTCGCCGATCAAGCGGCGTGCGAATCGCAGTTCCGCAACTCATTTCTGCAGGGTTGCCTCGGCGCCTGGTCGCTGCACCCGACGCAGATTGACATCGCCAAGCGCGTATTCAGCCCCGACCCCGATGAAGTCGCATTTGCGAAGAAGATTCTCGCCGCCATGCCGGACGGCACCGGCGCCGCGATCGTCGATGGCAAGTTCCAAGACGACGCGACGTGGAAGCAGGCCAAGGTGATCGTGGACCTCGCCCGGCTCGTCGCAACGAAGGATCCGGAGCGCGCTGCGCTCTATGGCTTCTAGGATGCAAGCTAGGAATTCAGCATGACTGCACCGACCACCGTCGGCTCCGGCATCCCCGCCGTCGATGCCTATCTCGAAGAGAGTTACGACAAGGTGATCGGCATGTCGTCGCGCTTCGCGGCAGGCATCTGCTGTGGCCTCATGCGCATCCAGTCAGAGCTCGGCGTCAAGGGGCCGGTGGCGGAGCTCGGCGCCTTCGAAGGCCGTTTCTTCATTGCGCTCGCCAAGGCACTGCAGGACGGTGAGCGCGCGCTCGGCATTGACATCTTCGAGTGGCCGAACCCTCAGGTGATCGACCGCTTCGAAGCGAACTGCGCGCGCCAGGGCGTGCCCGCAAACAAACGCATCACTTGGAAGGCCGACAGCAACAAGATGGTGCCGGGAGAGCTGCTGGCCAAGCTCGATGGCGAGCGCGTGCGGCTCATCCACGTCGACGGCGAGCACACGCAGGCGGCGCTGACGAAGGATCTGGAGTTGGCGACGGCCGTGATCGGCGACGGCGGCGTCATTGTGCTCGACGACATGCTGCACCCCGGCTATCCGACGCTCATGGTGGCCGTGCAGGCTTATCTCGACCGTCATCCCGAAATGACCGTGCTCTGCATCATCGATCGCGAGTCGATCTATGCGGCGACCAAGTTCATTCTCTGCCAGAAGACCTGGTTCAAGAAGTACGAGGCCGGCCTGCTCGATGCCTACCGCGCCAACGTCTGGCCGATGGGCTCCAATT